>NZ_JAEEVD010000002.1:0-129332 GCF_016290755.1 Lachnospira sp. | reverse complement strand
AATAAAAATATGTGCGAACTATTATCTATAGCAACTGGCTGGCATGTTAAAGCCCCTTTAGTTTTGTGTCATAAAGTTTCCTTTATTTTACCTTTTATATAATTTGTATAGCAAGAATTATTATATAGGGATGAAGGGTGAGTGTCAAGAAATAAAAAATAATGCCCTCAACTATATAGCCGAGAGCATTTTGTGATTTACTGAATAGAATACAACATATCTGGATCTATGTCTAAACAATTAGTTGGATCATATTCTCCAGATGTATCCCAAGCCAATGTGTGATTCATGACAGTACAGCGGCTTATGTAAAAATCCTTATCTTTGAGTTTTTTAAAAGCCCCTTTTTCTAACAGTTGACTTACATCATAATGTACAATTTTGCCATCTTGAAATAGGACTTCTACTATGTAATTTTCATGTGGTATTACTTGTACAACCTCTGGCGTAAACATAAAACCTCCTTACCGTAATGCGTCAATCTCAATAAAAGCCGACTAGATTTCTCTAGCCGACTTTCTTTTTAATTAAGCTAATACCTTTCATTTTTTATTTTTGTATTTCTATAATGGATTATTCTTAAAAAAGGGTTTTAAGTTTTATTCAAAAATGAACCATTTATTTAATAGTTCTCTCTTTACCTTATCCCAATATTCTTCTGGGATATATAATTTTATTAAGGCTTCGTCTATTGAAATTTTTTCTTTTTTCTTAATGGCTCTAATTTGATTTACATATGTCATAATAATGCCTTCTTCACGACCTTCTTCACGACCTTCTCGTTTTGCATCCATCAATTTTGCTTCCAAGACCATATACTCACCTCTCATTTTACCATCTAACTTTATTTCGTTAATAGTATCATCAATGGATGAAGTGAAATCATCTGAAACTTCATTGTGTTTTAAGTAATTAATAAACTTACCCATCTTTGTTTCATTAGATATTTCTGCATTTGCATTTACAATTACTGTATGAGCTTCATCCCCATATATTATACCATGTTTTTTATCATATGTGACAAAATCATATATAGGTTCATTGTATCCAAACAAATCTTTTGTGCAAACAAAAATGACATAGCTTTCTTTTAGATCGTCAAAATCTTGTGCTTTACCTAAACTTGACACATCCATCACGCTCTGGTAAAATCGTGAGCGTTTAGGAATATTTGCAAAATTGGATGTCTGCATTTCAATATTATAAACTGTAGTTTCGTCTTGAAGATAAACATCAAGACGGACACCACGTTTATCATAGTCTATATTAAGCGTTTTTTCAGCTTCAATATATTCTATCTTTTCTATCTTCTTATCAAGGATAAGTTCTAGAAACTCTTTGCAGATGTCCTTTTTTCTCATTACTTTCGAGAACATAAAATCATCTGTTAAAGTTAAGTCTTTAAAATTCTTCATGTTAATATTCTATTAGCTAAATCATAACTCCATTAAATTGAAATACATGATAAATATAGAAGAAACCTTGTACTAAGCTATATATAGCTATTTCTATTCGATATTTTCCAAAGTTTTTTATATTTTATCGAATAGTGTAAGAAATTCGCATTAAAAAAGCCGACTAGATTTTCTCTAATCGACTTCCCTTTTAATTTAGACTAATGCAATTTACTTATTTTAAAGCATATCATTTAAAATATCTCGAAGGTTCTTAATATCTTTGTTGTCAGGACTCTTTTTAAGTGCATTATTTAAAATTTTAAGAATTAACCTAATAAATCCTTGAAATTGCTTATCTGTCATTCCTGCTTGTTCAATTACTTCTCTTTTACTTACTGAGTTCTCACAAAGCTCTTGTTCTAATGCTTCAATTGCCATTTTGTGAGCATTTATGACTTCTCCCTCTCTAAGCATAGGACTATCCGCAATCTTGCTAAATTCTACATCATATTTCTCGCATATAGAAAGAAATAAATCTTTATCAAACATCATGTCACCTCTTTTTCTTCATTATATACTAATTTGGTTTCTTATATAAAAAAACAATGCCCCCCGACTATTTAGCCGAGAGCATTTTGTGATTAGCTGATTGTTCCTATTTGAGCAAATCAACCAAACATTTTTCATTCTTTGGAATTTTTGATAATGTTTTATAATTCTTAATTGCAGAGATTAAAACTTCTGTATTTTGAAAATATTCCGTTACAAATTGAGTACTTTTCACATTTGGCATTTTTAGTTGTTGTTTACAGTAATCGCTAGGCTTTGTGTTACTTTTATACTTTGAAAAATCCGAAAATCTATTTTCGTTTATTATAATAAGCATTTCAATTTCGGGTGCAGTAATGATATTAACAACATCTATTTTGTTTCTATATGCAGCTCTTAAATTGAAGTTTTCTCGTCTAGAATCAAGTATTCGATAAACCGTAATTTTATTATTAAAACCTTTTCCTAAATATTTATCTTCAAATTCTCTAGCATTTCTACATTTTAAAATTTCTCTATCTAATAATTCAGAACGAGAGAAAATTAGCTTTCCTTCATCCAATAATTTATTTATAATAGCCCGTTCTGCCGAGCCTTCACAAATGCAAGCTATTAAATTTTCAGCCATTAATGAACCCCCAACTCTGTTCTGGAATTAATTATAACTTCTTTTAAATCTATATAAGATTCATAAAGAGGTGCTGTGCCTTCAAGATAGCCGCTTTTAAACGCTTCACTCTTTTTTATATCATTTCTCTTTAATAAATTACACAATTTTTCAGCAGAAATTCCATTTTTGTTTCGCACTATATAAATATTATCAGAACGCTCGAATTCATCTAATAATTCAGAATAATGAGTAGAAAATATTATAGTAGCACCCATTTTGTTTACAATTGGATTTGTAAAAAATCTATATAATGTTGCAACTATTTCTCGATTAAAGTGATTTTCTAATTCATCCACTAATAGATAACCACCTTTATTAAATACCATCATCGCATTAAGAAAAACATTTAATCCTTTTACAGTTCCAGAAGAAAGATATTTTTCGCATTGTAAAGGATCTGATAACGAAATTGCATCTTTACCATAAAATTTTAGTTTTATTTCAGAGTTGTTCTTATCAAATGTAATTGATTCAATGCTAGGATCTAAGAACTTAATCAACTCGTGAGGATAGTTCCCAATTAATCTTATCATATTCATATTTGTATAATTAAGTAAATCTCTGACGAATATTTTATTATTCTTGCTTATAGCTATTGCTATACTTACATCATCTGATAAAAATTCAGCAGTATTGTCACGCTCTTTAAATAAATTTGTATTTTCATAAGACACTATATCTTTTTTTGATTGAATTTTTGATATTGATTTTTTCCATATTTTTTCTGCCCCGAAAATAAATCTATTATCTATCTCGTTATTTCTAACACTTATAATTTCAGATTGAAGCTTATATAGATTATTGTTATCATCATAGAATATCACTTCTATATTTACTTTTTTAGAATCTGTCAAAACATCTCGATTGACAATATTATTTAAAGACTGTCCGTTAATCAATTCTAAAGCAAAAGAAATTAATTTTAATACAGAAGTCTTACCAGAAGCGTTGATACCAACAACTGAAATGACATTATTTGTATATACGTTTTTAAATGCATTTGAAAGCATATCACTATTATCTTTTATAACTCTTTGTTCAGCGAAAAAATCTATACTAACTTTATCATTAAAGAGCATTAATCCATCTGCTGATATTTTTAAAATTTTCATATTGTCCTCCTTTTATTACAATATAATAATAACATCTTCTATATATGCTGTCAAATATTTAAACGTATTATCTGTTTAAATTCAGCAAATAACTTGTGAATTAAGCAGGATTATCAATCTTTAAACAGATTTTACGTCTAAATTGATATTTCTGTGTTAAATATATTAGATTTTCTATGAATTTCAGGATATATATATGGTTTCAATATAAGTCTCCACAGCTTGCGGCATGCCACCAATGCGCATATACAATCTAAATACACAAATCCCCATATCAAAAACTCTAAAAAATACACAAATCCCCATATTGAAAAACCCAAAATATGCATAAATCCCCATATTGAAAAAGCTAAAATATACATAAATCCCCATATAATTATTTAAATAAATCTCTGGATCAGTCTATGGACTTGGTTCAGAGATTTATGTATTTTTATACTAATTGTATCTTTTTAAACTATATGGTATAATGCCTGTAAGTATATTGTGACAATTCAATAAGATGCATAGGAGGTAAAAATTCTTATGAGCGAACTAACTAAGCCAAAGCGCGTTGTGAAAGTGCGCGACAAATTCCTCATGTTTATCATGCCTGCCATAATTATTTTCATTATCTTAATTATTGTAATGGCAGGAATTCTTTCTGAAAAAATGATACAAAGCTTATCAGAAGATGCTCTAGATTCTTCTCTAAACAACCAAGCTGATAATATTACAAGTTGGCTAGAGAAAAATCTAGAAAACTTCTCTTCAGTAAAACAAACTATTGAAGCAACAAATCCAGATGAGGAAGAACTTCAGGAAATTCTCGATTCTTTCTATGGCTACAATAGCTATGCCAAGGATGGTATTTACATTGGTACATCCACAGGTGAATTATACAAGGCAAGTGAATCTACTAAGACTAGTGAAAATGTTACTTCTGAAAATTGGTATAAGGATGGTTTAACACGAGTAAACCTCAATTATGGACAGACTTATACTGATTATAAAGGAGACTCTATTATCTCTGCTTCAGGTCTTATAAACCTTAATAGAGATGAGTTAATGGTACTTGCTGCGGATTTATCCCTTGACCAGATTAGTATTATTGTAAATTCTGGTGTAAAGATGGATAATGCTTATTCTTTCCTTGTAGATACTAACGATAACACTATCTTAGCTCATCCTGATACTAGTCTTGTTTCAACAAATATCAACTCTAGCTCTGACAAATTATTATCTGGAGTTGCAAAAAAAATCGATAATCAGGATTACAACAAAGAGGAAATAAATAACTATCTTGTCAGCCTAACTCAAATTAGCGGTACTGATTGGGTATTAGTTTCTTATATAAAAAGAGATATTGTTATGTCTTCTATTCACGTTTTAATAAGAAGACTTGCAATTATTGCAGTATTCGCTATTTTACTTACATCTGTTGTAATTATAGTAATTGTAAATTATCTTATTAAGCCAATTTCTAAAATTTCTGATGGCGTTACTGCCATGGCAGATGGCGACTTTACAATTAGCATAAACAGCTCTAGCAATGATGAAATCGGCATTATGAGTGATAAAGTAGAGGACTTCATTGTTCGAATGCGAGATATGCTTAAAAATGTAGCCCTAGAATCTGACAAACTTCAAGATCAATCAAGGACTAGTGACGTCGTTGCCAAGTCAATGTATGAAGCTTCAGAAAAACAGGCTAAAGCAATGCAAAACTTAAATTCAACTGTAGATGAACTTGCTAAAGCCGTTAACGAAATTGCCATTAATGCTCAAACCTTAACAGAAGTCGTATCAGATACTAGAAGCAATTCTGCTAAAGCAAATGAGTCTATGCAGGAATCTGTAGAGATTTCTAAACAAGGTAAAACAGATATGGAAAAACTATCTTTTGCCATGACCCAGATTCAAAAATCTATCGAAGAATTATTATTATCTATTAATAAGGTTGGAGATGCCTCTGAACAAATCACAGGTATTGTAGGTCTTATTGGAGAAATTGCAGAAGAAACAAACCTCTTATCACTTAATGCAAGTATAGAAGCAGCAAGAGCAGGAGAAGCTGGTAAAGGCTTCGCTGTAGTTGCTGGTGAAATTGGAAAATTAGCCCAAAACTCAGCAGATAATGCTCAAAATATTGCTAAGTTGATTGAACAAATCAGAAACTTAATATCCGATGTAGTAACTCAGGCTAATACTAGTGCAGAAAATATCCAGTCAAATACAGTATTAATTGATACTGCCGTTGAAACCTTTGACAAGATTTATGAAAACATTGCTACTTCAAGTGATCTTGTAACAGATATGATTACTGGTGTTACTAAGGTAGATGACGTTGCAACTAATGTAGCCGCTATTTCTGAGGAACAAGCAGCCTCTGCTGATGAGATTCTTGAAACCTCTAAGCAAATGGTAGAACAGGCAGAAAACATCACAAGACATAGTGAAGACGTTGCAGCTAATTCAGAAGAATTATCAGACACCTCTGAAAAGCTTACAAGCTATGTATCTAAGTTTAAGCTTGAAAGTGATGATGAAGAATAGGAGGTGTATATATGAAAAATACAAGTAAGATTTTAAAAAGAATATTAGCACTCATATTAATTGTTAGTCTATTACCTGTTACTAGCCTTTTAACAGCCTGTAATTCTTCTTCAGGTTCAGGCTCTGGCTTATCCTTCTTCTTTACTATAAAGGATACTGACGATGACTTTAGATTGAGCCTTAAAGAATCAATAGAATCCATGGCAAAAGCACAAGGGGCAAGTGTAACCTCCACTCTATGTGGTTCTAATGTAGACCAACAAGTTAGTGATATAAAAGCTGCTGCCGCATCTGGAAAATACGATGCGATTATCTGCGTCCCAGTAGATGCCGCTACAGCTCTACAATTAGAAATAGCAGCAGGAGATTTACCTGTAATATTTATGAATAACAAACCAGATGAAGACGTTTTAAAGGCTAATAAGTACGTATATGTAGCCTCAGATGAGTACCAGGCTGGAAGACTACAAGCCGAATACATGTATGAAAAACTTGGTAAGCCTTCTAGTATAAATGCCATCATCCTTATGGGAGAAAGAAAACACTCTGGAACAATAGGAAGAACAGAAGCTGTAAAACAATATTTTAAAGAGAAAAATGTTACTTTAAATCTAGTATTTTGTGATTACGCAAGTTGGTCAGACACAGAAGCTGCCAACTTAATGGAAATTTTCTTTAAAACAAATCAAGACCTAGATGTTATCTTTGCAAATAATGACACTATGGCGCTTGGTGCAATTACAGCCTTAAAGGCCCATGGCCTTAGCACCTCAGATGTTCCTGTAGCAGGAGTAGATGCTACAGCTGATGGTTGTAAATCCATTGCCAATGGTGAATTAAGTTTTACAGTTTACCAAAATGCCGAGGGTCAGTCCAAAAAAGCAATAGAGGTCGCCATAGCCCTAGCAAACGGCTCCTCTACAAAGAACATTGAAGGCAAAAACGACGCTGGCACATGCTACTTCGTAGATTTCGAAGCAGTATCAAAATCTAACGTTTCAAAATACCAGTAAAATATATAAGAATATGTGGCCCATCCTAGCACGCTAGGATGGGCTTTTTGCGGGTTTCTGGCTTTTGCCGTCTTGACTTTCGTTGCCCTGGCTTTTATCACCCTCCTTGCTTTCGTTACCCTCCTGGCTTTCGTCGCACTCCTGTTTATCGTCGTCCCGCGTATGTATTTTGCCGCCCTGTGCTATGTCAATGCCATATAAATGCAACACCCCGTATTAATTTCTTAGTGATTTCCCAATAAGGAATCGAAAATCTCTGAAAAAAGCAAGAAAAGTGCGAGTTTTCAGAGATTCAACAATCTTTAAAAATTTCTCTTCTCAAATTTCTCTGAAAAATTAGTGAAAACCTCGAGTTTTCAGAGATTTGCTGATTCTTATTTTTTACAAATTACAAAAATCTCTGAAAAATCGCCTAAAATGCCAAATATTCAGAGCTTTGTACTTCCTTATGAACAATCTTGCCAACCGATGTCACAATAACCGGACTATATAAAGAATCAGTATACCGAAACGAATACTCCACAAATCACTCCACAAATCCCCCTTTACTTTTTCTCCTTTTCGGTCTAAAATAAGTCTTGCATGTATCTTTTAAGACTACATGCATAAATCGTTGAAGAGTCCAGTAGATTAAGCAGAGGTTCCAGAGAAGGATGCAGGCAATTGCTTGGTGGAAGCATCCAAACTTAAACTTAATTGAATACCAGCTCTGAGAGGCTCTAATACAGCCCGGTGATTCCGTTATAATCATTAAATGAGAGGCCGAAGTTAAACTTATGGGTAAGCCATTGCAGGAAACTTTTAAGACTTTCCGATTTAAGCATAGCTCCTTTATATAACACTTTGGCAAGCAGGGTGGAACCGCGTAAATTAGATTTAACGTCCCATGCATTAAAATCAATAATAAGATTTGTAATTATGATGATTGCTCATTCATCTTAATTTCTTATTAGCTTTGATTTTAGTGTATGGGGCTTTTTTATCGTCCCGGCTTTTTTAAAGCGTAAGCTTTAGACTACATTTATATTTTTAAGGAGGCCAATAATGGTTAAAGAGGAGTATTTAGAGGTTTACCGCCATTCACTTGCTCACATTCTTGCTAAGGCAGTAATGGAAATTTTCGGTAAGGAAAATGTACAGATAGCAATCGGACCTCAGATTGCAGATGGTTTTTATTATGACTTTATCTTACCTAGAACAGTAACTAAGGAAGATTACAAGACTATCGAGAACAAAATGACAGAAATCTTAAAGAGAAAAGAAGATTTCACTGTTAAGGAAGTTTCTAAGGAAGAAGCTTTAAAGCTTTTTGCAGATCAAAAATTTAAGGTTGAATTGATTAACGACTTACCAGAAGGTGAGAAGATTACAGTATATAACACAGGTGATGATTTCTATGATTTATGTCGTGGACCACACGTACCTAACGCACAGGAATTATTATCAGCATCCTTTGAAATCAAGTCAGTTTCAGGTGCTTACTGGAGAGGTGACGAACATAGAGATATGCTTCAGAGAATCTATGTTTACGCATTCCCAGACAAGCAGCAGCTTAAGGAACACAAGAAGTTAATTCAGGAAGCTCTTGAAAGAGACCATAAGAAGATTGGTCCAGCTCTTGATTTATTTATGTTTGATGAGACAGCTCCTGGTATGCCTTACTGGTTACCAAGAGGATGGAAGATGTTTAATGCCTTACTTGATTACTGGAGAGGCATCCATGATAAGAAGGGTTACGAAGAAATCGCAGCTCCTGTAGTTAACTCTACAGTACTTTGGAAGACATCTGGTCACTGGGCTCATTATAAGAACAACATGTTCCTTATGTACAATGAAGAAGCAGATGACAATACAGATCCAGATGATATCTTTAAGTTTGCTCTTAAGCCAATGAACTGTCCTAACGCTATGATGGTTTATAGAAGAAAGCAGCATTCATACAAGGATCTTCCAATCCGTTACAACGAAACAGACCTTGTACACCGTAAGGAAAAGTCTGGTCAGTTAAATGGTTTATTTAGAGTTCAGTTATTCCGTCAGGATGACTGCCATTTATTTGTAACAGAAGATCAGATTGGTTCAGAAATCAAGAACATCATGTCTATTGCTAATGATATCTACAACACATTCGGTTTAACATACAGAGTAGAATTATCTACAAGACCAGAAGATTTCATGGGTGATATCAATGTATGGAACAAGGCTGAAGAAAGCTTAAAGAACGTATTAAATGAAATGTTTGGCGAAGGCGGATACGAAATAAACGAAGGTGATGGCGCATTCTACGGTCCTAAGATTGACTTAAAGATGAAGGATTGCCTTGGTAGAGAATGGCAGACTGGTACAATCCAGCTTGACTTCCAGCTTCCAAAGAACTTCGAACTTAAGTATGTTGCAGCTGATGGTTCAATGAAGCAGCCTGTAGTATTACATAGAGCTATCTTTGGTTCATTCGAAAGATTCTTCGGTATTATTACAGAAAACTTTAAGGGAGCATTCCCATTCTGGTTATCACCATACCAGGTAGGTGTTGTTCCTATTTTACCAGAGCATAACGAATATGCTAAGGAAGTTGCTGACTTACTTGATAAGGCTGGCGTTAGAGTAGAAGCTAACTACTCAGATAACAACATGAATTCTAAGATTAAGACATTCAAGAACTACAAGGATCCATATATCATCGTTATTGGTGATAAGGAAGTTGCTGAAAGAACAGTATCTATCAACATCAGAGGTACTAACAAGAAGCTTAACAATGTTCCACTTGATAAGTTCATTGAAATGTGTAAGCAGATGAACGAGACACATTGTCTTGATGTCATTGATACAATCGACTAATCAACATTAAAAATATATAAACAGACTCAGAAGTTTCTAACAAAAAAGGAGAAGACTAGGGAATTATTAGGAAGAATCTAATAGTTTCCTAGTCCTTTTTCTTTATAATAAAAAATTAATGTGATATAATCTAATTAGTAAATAATTTGTTAACAATAAGGATATGCTCATATGGATATTAAGAAGATCTTAAAAGATTTTTACAATAGGCATTCTGATTTAGATGATAGAATATTTATTAATGTTGTTTTTATCAGTTCATTTTTAACATTATTTTCATCTATCATCACTTTCATAGAAGGTTCCGGCCTTATTGCAAATCTTGTTGTATTTATGTCTTTTATAATAATGGCAGGGGTGGGATATTTAACCATCCACTATAATAAAATAGCTTTAGGTAAATTAATATACGCCTACATATTATGTTGTATTTTAATTCCTTTTATATACTTAACTTGTGGTGGAATCGACTCTGGATCTCCACTTTATATGTTGACTAGTTTTTTCATAATTGCCCTTTTATTGGAAGGCGTTCAAAGTATTGTCTGTCTTATTATTACTCTTATAATACATATAAGTATTTTATGGTTACCCTACATCGATAACGGCAATTATTTAGATACTTCAGTACTTTCTTTAAGCGCAAGATATTTAGACAATGCAATAGGACTAGCTTCTGCGGGTATAGCTATATTTTTCTTAACAATTATGTCCTTAAACGCTTATAGACAGGAACATATAAAGAGTAATAAACTGCTAGAACAACTACAGCTAATGAGCATTAAAGACGAATTATCAGGCCTATATAATAGACGTCATCTCTACGATGTTTTATTTAATTTATATGCAAATGAATCTTCTAAATCTAATCAAGACACTAATATAAACGATAATATAAGTCCTAAGTTATCCCTTGATAAGAAGGACTTTTACATAGCAATGTATGATTTAGATAATTTTAAAATGATAAATGATACTTACGGACACCTATTTGGAGATAAGGTACTTGTGGATTTTTCTAAAAAGCTAAAGAATAACATTCTAGAAGAAGAAGGAGAATTAGCCTCTAGATATGGTGGAGAAGAATTTATGTGTCTTTATAGAGCAAAGAATTTTGAGCAAGCTTATTTAAAAGCAGAAAGCATAAGAACAAGTCTTGAAAACACTAAGTGGAAGACTGCTCCAGGCCTTATAACAACTGTAAGTATAGGACTTGTATCTTGTGATAAGTTTGATAACATGAATAGTTGCCTAAAAGAGGTAGATGACCTTTTATACAGCGCCAAAACTCACGGCAAGAATAAGATTGTCTATAAAAAGTAGACAAAGCTGTAAAGCGGACATTCGGAATCCGCTTCGCTACTTCCTCATGAACGCAGTGTAAGCAATACATTTTCAAAAGCACTAGACAAAAGTAAAATTTAATATATAATTAATGGACTACAGTGAGAATTTGTGCTAGCATGAATTCTCACTTTATATATGTTCCGTAAGGAGTAGGAAAATGAAAAAAGATTACTTAAGAGCACTACGAGATGGTGAACCTTTAAGCTTTAACCAGCGCGTACAACTAATCCTTAAGCTTTCCGGACCTGCTATTTTAGCCCAGATTTCATCTATTGTAATGCAATATATAGATGCATCAATGGTAGGGCGACTCGGGGCTAATGATTCTGCCTCAATTGGCTTGGTTTCATCAAGTACATGGGTTATTGGTGGAATTATGATCTCCCTAGTTGAAGGTTTTAGTGTGCAAATGGCTCACTCTATCGGTGCAAAAGACAACAAACGAGCAAGAAATCTTATGAAGACCGGCGTAATTATTGATATGCTTATTGCCCTTCTTCTAATGGCTCTTGTTATGTCAATTTCCTTCTATTTGCCAGGATGGCTTGGTGGAGCAGAAGAGATAAGACACAACGCAACACTTTACTTATTAGTATATGGCGCATTTATTCCGGTGTTTATGATTAACTACATCACCTGTGCCATGATACAGGCTAGCGGCAATATGAAGATCCCTAGCATCTGTGACACATTAATGTTTATTTTGGATATGATATTTAACTTCATATTCATTTTCCCAACTGCAACTTATAACATCCTTGGCTTAAAGCTAAAGATTTATGGTGCAGGCCTTGGAGTTGCTGGTGCAGCTCTAGGTACAGGCGTATCTTACGTAGTAGTTACTGCATTTTTAATTTACTATATGTTTGCTAAGTCAGACATTCTCCATCTTAGAAAGGATGAGAAGTTAAAGATTCAGCTAGCTGACATTAAGAAAGCCTTTAAAATTTCCCTTCCACTTGCCTGTGAAAGAGGAATCACAAGCGGCGCATCCGTGGCAGTTACAAGAATTATTGCTCCACTAGGTTCTATCTCAGTGGCAGCCAATTCCTTTGCAGTTACAGCAGAGGCCCTTTGCTACATGCCAGGTTATGGTGTGCAGTCCGCAGCTACGACAATCATTGGCCAGTCCATCGGTGCTGGTAGAAAGGATCAAACCAAGAAACTTGGCTATATTGCCATTGGAACAGGCGTAATTATCATGACCTTAACTGGTATTTTAATGTACTTCCTTGCTCCAATAATGATTGGAATCCTAACCCCAGACCCAGCAATTAAGGCCCTAGGCGTAACAGTGCTTAGAATTGAAGCCTTCGCAGAACCTTTCTTTGCTGCAAGTATCGTAGCTTCCGGTGTCTTTAGAGGTGCCGGCGATACCCTTGCCCCAAGCCTTATGTGCCTATTTAGCTTGTGGTGCGTAAGAGTTCCACTATCCATCATGCTTGTAAAGCCTCTTGGCCTAAAGGGCGTTTGGATTGCCATGGCAACAGAACTTACAGTTCGAGGAATCATTTTCCTTGTAAGATTAATCCGTGGAAAATGGGAGAACAAGCTCTACTAAAGTAAATAAAAATAAGCCTGTAAGGATTTGCAACTACAAGTCCCTACAGGCTTTCTAAATTTAATAATTTCTAAATTCTAAACTCTCTCAGAACCCCAGAAGAATACAGCAACTGTACCAGGGCCTGTGTGAACGCCGATTGTTCCACCAATTAAGCTAATCTGAATTTCACTTACTTTAGTAAACTTCTCCTCGATTGCAGCCTTTGTTTCAAGAGCTGACTGCATATCACTTGTACTAATCCAGATTTTACCTGAATAATCAAGGCCATTTTCGGCAGTCTCTTCAATCTTAGAAACCATTCTCTTAATAACCTTTTTCTTAGTTCTAATCTTCTCTCTAACCTGAAGTGTACCATCCTTTGCAACTTCCATGAAAGGACAGATGTTAAGCATATTTCCAATAGTACCTGAAGCCTTAGAAATTCTGCCACCCTTAATAAAGAAAGTAAGGTCGTTTGAGAAGAACCAGCTCTGAAGCTTAAGTCTATTAGCAAGGGCAAAATCCTTAACTTCATCAATAGTCTTACCCTCATCTCTAAGGTCAGCAAGCTTATCCATAAGTAAGCCATAACCTGCTGAAGCTCCTAAAGAATCTACAATGTAAATCTTTCTATCAGGGTAACTCTCAGATAATTCATCTGCAGCAATTCTAGCTGAGTTAATTGTACCTGAGATACCAGAAGTTAAAGTAACATGTAAAATGTCCTTGCCTTCCTTTAGGAATTTTTCGAAATACTCTGTATATTCTGAAACATTAACCTGAGAAGAATGAGCTTCCTCGCCCTTTAACATTCTCTTAAACAAATCTTCCTGAGTAATAGTTACACCAATGTTGTCATCATATTCATCTCCACCTACACTTAAGTGAAAGTAAATTTTATTTATGTCGCGATTTTTATACCACTCATTATTAACGTCCGCTGTAGAACAGCAACTTAAAACATACTCTCCCATAAAAACCTCCAACTTTATTTTTGTCTTTACAATCTAAAATTTTATCATCTTTATGAAAATGTATCAATGACATAGCTAAATATAAATTTTCTTTATTAAAAAAATTCTTTTATTTTATAGCTATATACAGTAAAATAATTAGCGAAATCTTTTAGAGGAGCTAGTTAAATGAGACTAAAAAAACCAACTATAATAATAGGGATTGCAGCAATTGCAGTCATTTTACTATTAATAGTTATTAGGACATTAATATTTACAAATAAAGATAGCAAACTAGAGGTTAAAGATTACAGAGGCGAAACCACTATAAGCCTTTCTAAATCTGATTTTAGTTCTGGTATCGTTGATGATCAGATACATTTTAATAAAGATAATAATTACCTATGCATTAAGGCCCTTTACCAAATTGATTCAAGTTCTTATCGAATCAGTATTAACAGTGCCCTACGCCTAATTATTAATGAATATACAGAAGATAATTTGTTTATCAAGTCCACAGATTTAGGGGATCACGATATATTTTCCTTAAACGAGGACACAGATAAAGTTAGCTTCTCCCTTTATGAATACGAAAGTGGAGAGCTGGTTACAAACACTAAAGAAAGCCTAGAGGAGCAACTTACTTCCTCCATCAATTTAGAACAAATCAACAATCTAGATGACATTTCAGAGGATGATTCCAAACTTTCCACATATATAAGTTCTGGTTCCCTTTCAAATTATAGTAACTATAGAGTCGGCTATTACCTATCTTGGGGTGGTTCCTATTCTTCTGATAGCGGTAGCTATTGCACTAGAGATTTTTACAGAATCGATGCAGACAAGACCTATTGCGTAAATGTTAACGACTACAGGGTTAACATAGAAATCAGCGAATACGACGAAAACGGCAAATGGCTTGATTACGCAGGAAGCTATAAAAACCTTAGTAGTTACAAGGCAAAGAAGCCAGAGTGCGCCTATATTGGCATAATTTTAAGATCCAGCGATTGGGGCAGTGACTGTCTTGACTTACTAAAGGACGGCCTAGTCATTGATTTTAGTGATAGCTTTAGATATGAGACCCTTGAAAATGTATCTCTATCAGATTTTGACTTCACAGACTTTGACAATTACGAATCCGGTCGTTTTTATAAAGAAGGCATCGCGGTAGAATCAAGTTCTTTAAGAGTTAAATACTACCTAAATCTAGAGGCCAGCAACAGCAAATACCTCATCAGCCTTTCAAACCACTATCTTACAATGCAAATTAGCGAGTTTGACAGCGAAGGCAACTATTTACAAAGCAACTCCTTTGAGAACGGTGAGTTTTTTACTCCTAGCGAGTCTACAAACTATATTGCTGTAAGTATTAGTGCAAACGACACGGAGGGCTACACATTTTTTGAAAAACTCTTTAAGGAAAATGTGACAATAGACTTAAGCCTCTTTACAAAATATGAGCACAACACTAACATGTCGGATTTATCTGCAACAGACTTTGTTGCCTCAATGAATGTAGGCTGGAATCTTGGTAATTCCCTTGATTCCCACTACGGAGATAGAGGCGAGAGCGCTAATCTAGAGCAGGAAACTTCTTGGGGAAACCCTACAGTTTCAAAGGACCTAATTGACTACGTGAAGGAGTCCGGCTTTAACACCATAAGAATTCCCGTGACCTGGTATAACAACACCTATGTGGATTCTAATGGAAACCTGAAAGTTTATGAAGAGTGGCTTGACCGCGTGCAAACAGTTGTAGACTATGCCCTTGAGGATGGTCTTTATGTGATTCTTGATACTCACCACGAGCAGGAGCTTATCTATGCCGGCGTCAGTGATGAGGAGATGGAAAATGTATACGCAAACGCTGCCATGCTTTGGAGTGAAATTGCAAACTACTTTAAAGATTACGATGAGCGCTTGATTTTTGAGAGCTACAACGAAGTGGACAATTTAGAGCAAAGCTGGAATTATAGTGCCAAGGCTGCACAACAGGTTAATAAACTAAATCAGATTTTTGTAGACACAGTAAGAGAGACTGGTGGCAATAACACCGACAGAATTCTTATGATTCCAACCCTTCTTGATGGAGCGGAAACTAATTACCTTGAAAGCTTTGTTGTGCCAGAGGATAGTGCAGAGAATAGATTAATCCTTACGGTTCATGATTACTCAACGGTTTACACAGACGAGATTGATAGCTTCTTTACTAACTTAGAAGAATACTCTAAAAAGTATGAGCTTCCAATAATTATTGGAGAGTTTGGAAGCTCTAATAAAAGCTTTAAGCCTTTAAAATATAGAGATATTCATGCCTCAAACTATGTAGCCAATGCCGCCAATCACGGTATTAAGTGCATTTACTGGGACAATGGTTCCATGAATGACTACGCAATAATTAATAGAAAAGATTTAGAAAGTTCAAGGACAGACATTATTGAAGCCCTAATAAATCCTAGCGTTTACATGGCAACTAATAGCTACTGCCTGGATAGCATGGAGAATTTCCTCTGGATGCGACTAAATCAAACTACGGGTGAACTAGTGGAAGATAAGTACTGGGGCACCATTGTTACAGGAAATCAAGCTACAGGAATTGAGATTTCTGAAAATGTTAACTATATCAGTTTAAATCTTAATTCCACTGATGGATATGCAAGCACAAAGATACACTATGTACATTTTTACGATGAAAATATGAATGTCATAGAAACAAACAATAGTGACTACGGTTACAAGAACAACACCTTTGAAGTACCAGAGGGAGCAAAGTACATAAGAGTAGGTATAAATGATAGCTATCAGGCCAGAACTAAAGAAGAATATTCCTATGCATTTAATACGGGAAAGTTAAGCCTTTCTATATCTTATATAGATACAGAAAGTAGTGACAGTATAGTGTCAATAAAATAAAAAATTTATATATAAACCTCATTGGAAACTATTGAAAAGAATTGCAATATAGTGTTAAAATCATATCTGATTTTTTCTAAAATCAATTTATTTTTAAATAGTGAGGACGGGAGACTCTATGGGTGCTAAATTAGGGAAAATAGTCGGTAAAAGCATGTACCGACGAAACGGTGGAGCTAACACCAACTTTGTTTACATGTTGACAGACATATTGCTAGGAGTTTTTTCCTACTATATTGCTGCAATAATTAACCATTATTACCTAGATGAAGCAAGTCTATTTTCAGATCTATGGGCAGTTTGTTTAGGTATCGTCATTATTTATATAATGACTAACAAGGACACAAGGGCATATAATGTTACAACTTTCTTTTACAGAGATAGATTCGTATTATTTGTTACAAGATCCTATCTTTTAAGTTTAGCTGTAAATATATTGCTACCTTACCTTACACATGATAGAAGAATTTATGAAAATGCATTCCAGCTATTCTTCTTTGTCATTATTTATTTTATATTGCTCTTAATTAATGCAATGTTTAATAGATACTTAGTTACAAAGACTCATTTGCTATCACAACGTTCTATCATGATTGGAAACAAGAGAGATTATACGGATTTCATCCATTGTATGCATAGAAGTAATTTCAATGCTGAAATCGTAGGCTTTCTTTCCTTTGACAGGGAGCAGGGAAAAGATGCCAACTATCTTGGAAACATAGATGATTTAGTTGAAATCATTCAGAATAACAATATTGACCAAATTTTTATAATGAGTAAGCACGAGAAAGATATTGCTACAATTCAGAACATTATGGATATATGTAATGTAATGGGAGTTACTACAAGACTTATCCTTAATGTATATAAATCTAACAGTATTCAGCGCTACGTAAGTAGTATCGGAAAGTATCCTGTTATGACATATCACGCAGTACCTCTTAGTATGTCTACAAAATTCTTAAAAAGATTATTTGATATTATAGTTAGTTCGATTCTTATCGTTGTAACTTCCCCAATTGTTTTAGTTGCAGCTATTGCAATAAAACTTGATTCAAAGGGACCAGTTTTCTTTAAGCAAAGAAGAGTTGGTAAAAATGGACGAATCTTTGATATGTATAAACTTCGAAGCATGTGTAACGATGCTGAAGCAAAGAAGAAAGATTTGTTAAAAAATAATCAAATGAACAACAACCTTATGTTTAAAATGAGTGATGATCCACGAATCACAAAGGTTGGACGTTTTATAAGAAAGACAAGTATTGATGAGCTACCACAGTTATTTAATGTTTTAAAGGGTGATATGAGTTTGGTGGGTACTAGGCCTCCCACAGTGGATGAAGTGAGCAACTACACTCAAAGACACTGGAAGCGACTTGTTATTTGGCCAGGTATTACGGGAAATTGGCAGGTAAATGGCCGTAGTAAAATCACAGATTTTGAAGAAGTAGTTGACTTAGATGTGGAATACATTGACAATTGGACACCATCTCTTGACCTAAAGATCTTACTAAAGACCTTTGTGGCAGTAATAGGTAGAAACGACGCATATTAAAGGAGACATTATGAAGATTGCTTTTTTAGCCTCTTCAGGAGGACATTTAGAAGAAATATCTTGTCTGTATCCAATTGCAAAAAAGTATGACTCTTTTTTAGTAACTGAAGAAGGTGGCCAGGAACAGACCCTTTGGGGAGACAAATGCATAAAAGTGCCACAAATAAATAGAAAACAAAAGGATTTTATCCCTGCCTTTATAAAACTATTTTTAAAGGCAAGGAAAATCCTAAAAAAGGAAAGACCCGATGTTGTAATTTCAACAGGTGCCCTAATGACCTATCCTTTTTGTGTGGTGGCAAAAAGACTTGGAGCAAAGGTAATCTATATTGAATCCTTTGCAAGAGTTGATTCTGCCTCTCTTACAGGAAAGTTAATGAAAAAGAAAGCTGATTTATTCTGTGTGCAGTGGGAGGAATGCAAAGAATTTTTCCCAGAGGCTGAATATATTGGTGGAATCTTTTAGGAGACTTTTATGATATTTATTTCACTAGGAACTCAGAAGTTCCAATTTAACAGACTATTAAAACTTGTAGATGACTTAAAAGAAGAGGGCCTTATAAAAGAGGAAATATTTGCTCAAGTTGGAAACAGCGATTATAAGCCAAGAAATTACCAGTATTTAGACTTTCTTTCAAATGAAGAATTTACTAAAAAGATGGAGGAGGCTTCCTTGATAATTAGTCACAGCGGGGTAGGAACAATTTTAAAGGCCATTAATAAGGACAAGCCTATAATTGTAGCCCCAAGACTAGCGAAGTTTAAGGAACATGTAGATGATCACCAGATAGAGATTGCGAAAGCATTTTCAAAAAAGAATTTCTGCTTCATCTATGAAGAGGGAGACGACCTTGTCTCACTCATAAATAAAGCAAAGACACACAAGTTTGACAAATACGTTTCAAGTAAAGATAAAGTAATTGCAAGATTAGAAGATTACCTAGCTAGATTAGAAGAAAGTCTATAGGAAAGGAAACTATTAAGAAAGGAAAGATTTATGTTTAAGATTATTGTAGCTAACTTTCATTTAGAAAAGATTCTTTGGATTATTAAGAAGAATCTCACTTACATGGTATTTTGTGGCCTAGTTGCTGCACTTTTATTTGGAGGATATGCTTATGCAACTCGTAGTTCTGTATATCAGGCTAAGATTTCATTTTACGCATACTCAGATCCAGACTACGCTTCAGATACTTCTGTAAATATCACGTATAGCGAAGTAAATCAGGCAAAGAACCTCATTTCTAGCTATACACAGATTTTAAAGAGTAACACATTCCTTGAAGCCTTAAAGGAGGAGACAGGACTTAATTACTCAACATCTACTTTTAAAAATATTATCTCTACAAGTGCCGTTGAAGATACAGCCGTATTCTATGTTTACGTTGTTGATTCAAACCCACTTAATGCACAGAAAATCGCCAACGCTATTGGTGAATTAGCACCAGATATGATTGTAACTTTAGTTAAGGCCGGTGGCGTGCAGGTACTTGATTCTGCAGAGCTTCCAACAAGCCCATATCAGCAGACAAATGTACCATTTACAGCCATCCTTGGATTCTTCTTTGGTGCAATCCTTGCCTTTATCTTCTTTATCTTAAAGGGCTTACTAAACACAACAATTAGAAAGAAGTACGAAATCGAGGATATGTTTACAATTCCAATCCTTGGTGATGTACCTGAAATCGAAACTGAAGAAGCTAAAGGGGTTATTAAGAATTCTTCTTACAACCCTAAGGTTTTAAATGAGGATAGCACTTTCACAATTACTGAGGCCTACAACTCAATTAGAACTAAGCTTTTATATACAGCTAAGGATCAGAAGTGCCCAATTTATGGCATTACTAGTGCAGATTCAGGCGAGGGTAAGTCCCTTAACTCTATGAACCTTGCCATTAGCTATTCTTTCCTTGGTAAGAAGGTTTTACTTATTGATGGTGACTTAAGAAAGAGCGGTATCTCAAGAGTATTAAAGACTACTTCTCGTCAGGGCTTAAGCCAGTACCTTGCAGGTATTAATAAGGACTATGACCTATTTAACTATAATAACAACTTAGACATTTTATTTGCTGGTGAGATTCCTCCAAACCCTATGGAATTATTATCTAGTGAAAAATGTAAAAACTTACTTGAGAGCTTAAAAGAAACTTACGATGTTATCTTTATTGACTTCCCACCTGTTGGCGAAGTAGCAGATGCTCTTGCCCTTGCTGATAGCGTTACAAGCTTCGTCTTAGTTGTTCGCGAGAACCACACTAAGTTTGATAAGGAAGAAAATGTAATTAGAACTATCGAGCCACTTGGAGCTGACATTTGCGGATTTATCTATAATGGCATCGCCGTAAACTCTAGAGAATACAAGTACAACACAAAGAAGTACGGTAAGGAATATGGCTACGGTTTAAAATATAGCGCAAGCAAGTAAATTAAATTCAAAAGTGAGGTAAGACATGCAGGTTAGTATCATAGTTCCAGTTTATAACACATCAAAATATCTAAGGCGATGTGCCGATCATCTTGTAGGTCAAAGCCTTACGGACATAGAAATCATTTTCATAAATGATGGCTCAACAGATGATTCCCTAGAAATTCTAGAGGAATATAAGAGGGCCTATCCTGACAAGGTAAAAGTTGTATCTAAGAAAAACGGCGGTCAAGCCACTGCAAGAAACCTAGGTATAACTCTTGCCACAGGAGATTACATTGCTTTTGCAGACTCTGACGATTTCGTAGAAGAGGATATGTTTAAGACCATGTATGAGTCAGCAATAAAAAATGATGCAGATTATGTAGAATGTTATTTTCACTTTATAGAAGATAAGAATGGGGACTATAAGGAGCTTAAAACTAGAGGTGAAGTTAGAGCCCATAAGGACAATAAAGATATGTTTATAAATCCTCAGGTTTCCCCTTGGAATAAGCTCTACAAGGCTTCAATCCTTAAGGAGAATAACATTAAATTCCCTGAAGGCTTAATTTACGAGGATACTGCATTTTTTATAAAGACCATTCCTTTTATTAAGACTAGCAACTACGTCTCTGACCCTTTTGTTCACTACTTTTTAAGAGTGGGTTCTACCATGAACTCTAAGTCCTTAAAGGCACAGCAAAAGACTGGGGACATAATTCTAGTTTTAAAGGACATAATTGATTTTTATAAAGATAAGGGTTTCTATGAAGAATACAAAAAGGAACTTGAATACTTTATCTCTAAGATTTTGCTATGCAGCAACATAAGCAGAATCGGACGAGTTACAGATAAGAAATTAAAGAAGAAACTAATTAGAGATAGTTTTTATAATCTTGAGAATTGGTTTCCAGAATACAAGAAAAATCCATATTATCAGGGCAAGTTAAAGACTTACATTAACTTCATTAGCCCTTATAATGCAGGATTAATAAGTTTAGTTTTAGCTAGACTTATGAGAGGTTAGTAAAATGAAAATTTCAGTTGCAATGGCTTCCTATAACGGAGCCGACTTTATAATTGAACAGTTAGAATCAGTAATTAATCAGACTAAAAAGGTAGACGAAATCATTATTTGCGATGATGGTTCAAAGGATAAAACTTTTGAAATCGTGACCAATTACATAAAGGAAAAGAAGTTAGAAAATTTAATTAAGCTAGTTAAAAATGAAGAAAATCTTGGCTATGCCTCAAACTTTCTAAAAGCTGTAAGCCTTACAACTGGCGACTACATTTTCTTTTGTGATCAGGATGATTTATGGGTGGAAGATAAGGTGGAGAACATGACTAGCCTTATGGAGGCAAACACTAATATCGACCTGCTCTGCTCTGAGTTTGATAGTTTTGTATCTTCAGCAGATGCCCCTAGACCATCAAAAGAGGCAACTAAGACTTTTACAAACAATAAGGAACTAGTAAAGCTAGACTTTAATTCTACTAACATCTTTATTGGCTGTGAAGGTTGCTGCATGCTTATTAGAAGAAGCTTTTACGAGGATATCAAGGACTTCTGGTATAAGGGCTGGGCTCATGATGAGTTCTTTTGGAAAATGGCTCTCGTTCGCGGCGGTCTCTACTTCTATCATGGCATAACTCTTCATAGACGACTTCATTCTAACAACGTCACCATGCATAAGATGCGTGACTTAAAGAAGAGAATTAAGTTCCTTGAGGATTTAAAGAAAAGCCATGCACAGACTTTAACTTATGTTGAGGCCAGTGACAAAGATTTGAAAAAAATCGACCTTTTAAAGAAAAATATAAAGGCTACTGATTTACGAATTGAAATTTTAAGGGATAAGAAAATTTTTAATACCATCCCACTAATCTTTAAATATAACAATTGTTATCACAGCAGAAAGTCAATTCCTGTGGAGCTTATGATGGCAATTAAGAACTAATAATTTACTTTCAAGATTGGAGAATATATGAAAAGTAAATATATAAAAGATAAGTACGAAAAAAACTTCTATAGTAAAATTGCCTGGCTCTTTTTATTTGCCCTATACGTACTTCCACAGTACTTCGGCTTTCATCTAGTCATAGATTTTACTGCCCAGCGTATTATGCTTTTTGTGATCTTATTTATCATCTTCACCTCGCAAGTGGAAGTAAAGAGATTTACTGGAATGGTAATGGAACTTAAGCAAAGCATTTTCATTGGGCTCTACATTTTCGTAACTTTATACACTTTGGTATTACGTGCAGATATTGGTGCCTTTCTTAATCCCTTTATTGAATTTTTGATTTTATTTACATTGATTTATTTAATAAAGACAGAATACGGCGCTGATTACGTTTTCAAATGGATTATAAGATTTATATATTTCCTACTAATTATGGGCGTTATTGAATACCTACTTGGAGAAAGTTTATTTGCAAAGCTTGAAACCATTAAGGGTCTTTACACTGGTGTCTTTGTTAGATCAGGAAGTTACAGAATCATGGGACCTGCTATCCATTCCCTAGGATACGGACTTATGCTTGTTACCATGACACCTTTCGTAGTCTTTGACTACAAGAATAACAGAATTGATTTCCTTTTAAGAAAAGGTCTTTTGATTCTTCTTATTGCAAATGTATTTTTATGCGGCTCACGTTCAACCCTTTCAATTCTCTTCTTTGAGCTTCTTGCTTTATTTATTTTCTCAAGCAAGGAACATAAAAGAAGATTTGGGGCAGTGTTTGTGCCTTTCATACTTATTATGATTGTGGTGGTATTCCTAACACAGAACATGGCCTTTGGTAGATACGTTATGCTTCAGATTACAAGTATTATAGATGAAGGCTTTGGAACAAACTTTTCTGTAAACTACGGTGCTGATTCAGCCTTGGCAGAGTCTTCAAACTACAGAGCCCAGCTCTATGACATTTTTAAATTAAAATGGTTAAACCCACTTGTAGGTATTGGTAGAAAGCGTTCCTTTGGTGCCGAGATTAACGGTTCCTACGTTTACAGTGTAGATAATTACTACATTTGCGAATATATCCGTTACGCTTATCCTGGTCTTTTTAGCTACATTTTAATAATCTTTAGCTTCCTAAAAGACTTTGTGAAAAAAATTTACCGCTACAAAGACCCTTATTGCATCGTACTTTTCGTTGGTGTAGTAAGTGCCTATGCTAATTTATTTTGGATTGACTCCCTTATGAACTTAAAGTACATCTACATTTTATTTGCACTTTTCATATGTAGAGATTGCTATTCACATCCCCTTAAGGAAGTTCCAAAAGAGGATAGTAAATTAAAGACAAATTCAAAATACATTAAGAAGTCAGTTTTATATTAACTTGCTTTTAGTTAGTTAAAAGCAGCTGCTAAGATTTAGGAGGATCAAATGACTAATAATACAAACAAAATTCCTAAGATTCTACATTATTGCTGGTTTGGCGGTAAGCCACTTCCAAAGGACCTAAAAGAATGCCTTGACACTTGGGAAAAACTAAAGGGCTATAAGATAATGCGTTGGGATGAATCTAATTGTTCTTTTGATGAAAATGATTTTGTAAGAAAGACCTTTAAAGAAAGAAAGTTAGGCTTCATTGGAGATTACTATAGATTAAAGGCTGTATACGAATACGGCGGAATTTATCTTGATACAGATGTTAAGGTAAACAAAAGCTTTGATAATTTACTTGATTACTCTTGCTTTATTAACTTCATCTTTGATGATTCAGTAGGAACTGCCATCATTGGCGCAAAGCCAGGCAATAAGTATATTAAAGACTTACTTGATATGTATGATAACACTGTTTTTGGAAAGACACCTAATGGCAAGCAGCTAGATTTTGTAGATGGAAAATATATTGCCTACGGTTATCCAACAAGTAATTATTATCACACTTACCATATTTTAAAGACCTATAAAGACTTTAAGTTAAACAACAAGTTCCAGGATTTAGGCGACTTTGTAATCTTCCCTAAGGAGTATTTTGAAATCGGTACTCTAACAGGTAGACATTATGCAATTCACCTAAATGCAGGAGAATGGAGAACTAAGTCTGACAACGAAGGTCAGGGATTAAAAGCAAAGATTAAGGGATTTTTAAAGAAAAATCCAGCAATCTATGATAAAGTACAAATACTAGTTAGAAAGAAGAGATATAAGGAATTAAAGAAAAATATTCCTTTCTATTCTTACTATCTAGCCCAGAGAAATAACACAGAATTACCAAATTTATAAGCTATAAATAATCCTGTTTGTTAAAAATGGAGGATATCTATGGATGGTTACACACAGATTAGCTATAACGAGCTATTTAAATTAATATTTGATCAACAAACACAAAGCGTTTCATATGGACTATTAATTTTAGCTGTCTTTGGGCTTGCATTGATAACACATTCTTTATGTCTTTTTCTTTCAAAAAGAGAAATTAGAAAGGTTAAGGCATTAGATGAAACAATAATAATTGCAATACTTGCTTACGCCTGCGTATTGCTTAGCATTACCTTCTTTAATAGAGAAGAGGGCACAAGGGGCACAATAAATTTAGATACTAGAGTTACCCAGACGGTGATTAAAACATTTTTTGAATTTATCTGTCACCCAACAAAGCTCCCATTAACTAAGTTGCTATTAAAAAATTTAGGAGAAATCGGTGCTATAACAGCGTCTATTTATTACATTTTAAATATAGCGCTCTTTATGCCTTGGGGCTTTATTCTTAGTGTGGCTCATTATAAAGAAGGCTTAATTGGAAAACTATTATTGCCCTTCCTATACAGCGTTATAACTAGTGGAACTATCGAAACCGTTCAGTTAATCACAGGCCGTGGTTATTTTGAAGTGGAAGATATTATCACTAATATAACTGGTGGGCTCATAGGCGCAATACTTGCTTGTTTAGTAATGCTAATTATAAGACTAATCAAAAAAGCTAGAAATAAAAATGGAGGAAATCATGGCTTCAAAGAATAAGTTTAAAACTAGAGATAAGATAATAATTGCAATAAGTGTTGTAATCATCATAATTCTTGCCATTATCATCGTTAGTGATAAGATGGCCCAAAAGGATGAAGAAAAAACTCTAGAGAATTTAGAAACAGCAACAGACATTTCCCTTAATTCTAATGTGAATTTAGAAAATGTATATATAAATGAAGTTAGTGCTAGTGGTTATGTAGAGCTCTACAATAACGACCAGACAGATGCAGACCTTTCAAATCTTTCTCTCTATCTTAACGGAGAAAAGATTTATAGTTTTGAGGAGAATACAAGTCTTGATTCTAAGGACTATTTAGTAGTAGAAACAGGTCTAACACTAGGAAGCGGCGAGCATGACATTGTAAGCCTTGGGGATGATACAATGGAAAACTATCTTGGAACTAGAGGCCGCTATTTAACAGTTCCAACTCTTACAGCAGATCAAAGCTTTGGCTACACAGACACAAGCTTTACATCTACAGCCATTATGAGCCAGACAAAAAATGGCAACAACTCAAAGGCTACAATTGTTAAAAGCACTGATGATGTAAGCTTTAGTGTCTATGGTGGTTACTATGATAACGACATCTCTCTAAGCCTTGAAGCAGCTGAGGGTAAGACAATTTACTATACAACTAATGGTGAGACTCCAACTACAGAGTCAAATATTTATACAGATGAAATTAAGATTAGCAATGCTAGTGGAACAGACCTTACTCTTACTAAAGAAGTAGCAGAGCAGAATAACGATTCTTATGTTACTACAAGCTCAAGTAAGGGTACAGTAATTAGAGCAATTGCTGTGGATGCTGATGGAAATGTATCTAATGTCTATACTCAGACTTACTACATCGGCCAGAAATCAAGCTCAGATATTAAAAACTACGCTTGCCTTTCAATCACAATAAATCCAGAGGATTTTGCAGATTATTTTAATGGTATTTATGTAAAGGGTACTGGCTATGAATCAGCTCTTGCTAGAGGACTTCAGGCTTCTGATTACTCTAACTTCTTAACAGCTGATGAAAAGAACGTAACAGTTGAATATTATGAAAAGAGTAAGGATAAGACTTATGAGGGAAATCTTAAGCTTAGCGTAATTAATGACTACTCCGTTTCTACATCTCAAAAGAGTTTACTTTTAAGCTCAGATTCAGATTTAAACTGGGAGGGCTCAAGCCTTAATAAGTTCTTTGGTGGCACTAATAATAGCCTAACACTTACAACAAATCTTACAGATAACACATATAAGATAAGAGAATACTTAGCTGCTAATCTTTTAGAGGACACTAAGGTAGCAAGCTTAAGCCTCACACCAGTTTCCGTCTTTATTAACGGCGAATACTGGGGACTTTACTGCCTACGAGCAACTATTGATGAGGGCTATATTGCTGATACTTATTCTCTAGATGAAAGTGACGTAGTAGTTTCAACAACTACAGGAGAGGTATCTAATAGTAATCACTCTGAATACGGCGAAGAATACGCAGATCTTGTTAGCTGGATTGCAAAGCATGACATGGCTGATGAAGATAACTACGACTACGCAGAGGCAAGAATTGATATGGATAGCTACATTCAGTTTATGGCAGCAAATCTATATTTATCTAATGCCTACCTTGATTCAGATACAAAGTATGTTTGGAGAACAGTTTCTGAGGACGGCGAGACAGAATATAGTGATGGAAAGTGGCGCTATGTCTATACACCACTAGATGGAACTATGGAAAATGCAAGCTCAAACGGACTTGCTTCCGCAACTATTAACTCTTATCTTTTCGACGCTTTCCATGACGATAAGATGTTTATGTCTTTAATTGACAACGAAGAGTTTAGAGCTAAGCTTATCCAGACAATGGAAGACTTCGCTAATAATACTTTTAGTGAGGAAAATGTTAACGAAGCCATAACAGCAGTCACAGACATGCTTGAAAAAGGTACTGAATATAGTTACAAGAGATTTATCTCTAGTGGATCTTTATCCTCTGCATATTCTAGTGAACTAGATACAATAAGAGAATTCTTTGAAACTAGAAAAGACTATATCTTAAAGTACACAAACGAGATTTAAAAATAGAGGGGGAGCTATAATCATGAATAACACAATCAACATTGATTTCTTAAGAGACTTAATTTTATCATCACTAGAAAAAGAAGAAATTAAAAGTGTTTATGAAGGCGTAAATATTGAGGATTTGTGCAGGCTAGCAAGTCTACATCAGATGGAATACATTTTACTAGAACCCTTAACTAAGCTAGATATTGATGAAAAATACAAGAAGTTAATTAAGGCAAGACTAGCAACAGATACCTTCATTGACCTAGGTCAAAGACAGCAGGTAAAAAACATTTCCAATAACCTTGAAAACTACGGCGTCGACTATATGCTAATGAAAGGTTCAGTTTTAAAGGAAATCTATCCAAAGTCTGTACTTCGCCAAATGGGGGACATTGACCTTATGATCTATGACCAGACCATGAATCGATCTAGAGAATTATTTAAGTTCATGGGTTATGAGCTTATTGATTCTGTCAAGATTCACGACGTTTATAGAAAAGAACCTCACTGGATTGTTGAGGCTCATTGGGCTTTATTTGATAAAAATGTAGACAAGAAAATCTATGATTACTATCAGGTTAAAAGAGCAACTCTTAAGGAAGGCACAAAGGCTTGTTACCAACTTAGTATTGAAGACTTCTATGTTTACATGATTGCTCATATGGCGAAACATTTTTATGAAAATGGATGTGGCATTAGAAATTTAGTAGATATCTATGTCTACTTAGAACATTTTAAGAATAAATTAGACTACGAAAAGCTAGAAACTGAGCTAGAAGTTTGTGGTCTATCAAGCTTCGAATTCCAGTCAAGGCGCCTTGCCTATGACTGGTTAGAAAAGAAGGAATTAGACAGTCTAGAAAAAAGTTTATTCTACTTTATGCTTGATTGTGGTGTATATGGTAAGGGTGAAAACGGCTTCTTTAGCCAGTTTGCTAAGCAGGAAGAAAATCAGGATATTGCAAAGGTGGTTAAGGGAAAATGGTTCTTCTTCCCACCAATTTCCTACATGAAGGAATTCTATCCAAAGCTTAACAAGCACCCAGAGCTTTTGCCTTACTACTGGCTTGTTAGAGGGGCAAAAGGCCTTACACATAAGGAAAGTCGAAAGAGAAGAATTGAATTAACTCGCGTAGATACTACAAAAGCTAAGACAATCGTAGACCTATATAAGAATATGGGCTTAGACTTTACTAGAACTGATGAGTAATTTGGAGGATTTATGAGTAAAGAAAGTAGAACAAAACAAACTGCTAAAAACATGACTTGGGGTTTTGCTTCTCAATTTGTGGCTATGGTCCTTAGCTTTGTATCAAGAACCGTTTTTATTAGATATTTAGGTGCAGAATATCTAGGTATTAACAGTGTTTTTTCGGATGTTTTAAACCTTTTATCCATGGCAGATTTAGGCTTTAATACAGCAATGGCTTATTCTTTTTACAAGCCTCTTGCTATGAAGGATGAGAAAAAATTAGCCGCACTTGTAACCTTCTATAGTAATGTCTATAGAATTATAGCAATTTCAATTACAGTAATTGGCCTTATTTTAGTGCCTTTCCTACGTGTAATTGTAAAGACAGAAACAGATATACCACTTCTTGAAGTTTACTATCTATTCTCTCTTGCTGGAGTAATTATTTCATATCTTTTTGTATATAAAACAACTATTCTTACAGCAGACCAAAAGAATTATGAGTTAACTTCCATTAATATTTACATTTCCTTTGGAAAAACATTTTTACAGATTCTAGCCCTTGTTTTATGGCAAAACTACATTGTCTATCTTGCAATAGGCGTTGTGCTTCAGTTTATTAGAAATCTAATTGCCACAAGGAAAGCCGAGAAATACTATCCTTACATTAAGAACAAGGAAAAGCTTTCAAAAGAGGACAGGGAAAGTATTTATAAAAATTTGCGATCAGTTGTAATTTACAAATTAAGTAACACCTTATTTACAGGAACTGATAACATTATTATTTCCATGATTGTTGGTATTGGAATTGCAGGACTTTACTCTAACTATCTTATGATAAGTCAGAAGTTACTTCTCGTTTTGCAAATCATTTTCTCAGCATTAACAGCAAGTATCGGTAATGTTATTGCCAAGGAAAATAGCCAGAAAAGATACGAAGTCTTTGTAAGTATTCAGTCCCTATCCTTTATTATGAGCGGCGTTATTACTTGTGGATTCTTCCTTGTAATTAACGACTTTATCACAGTTTGGTTAGGCGCTAACTATACCCTCGACTTCTTAACAGTAGTGGCAATTACACTTAATACATACCTTTCATGTATCCTACAGCCTTTCTGGGTTTACAGAGATGCCACAGGTCTTTACATGAAGACAAAATATGTTTCCCTTGCAGGTTCCATCCTAAATATTGTTTTATCAGTAATTTTAGGCCTCTGGCTTGGTCTTGCAGGAATTTTACTTGCAACAGTTATATCAAGACTTTCATCTTACTTCTTATATGAACCAATAGTTTTATTTAAGGATTTCTTTGATAAAAGTGCTACAGGTTACTACACATCTATTGCTAAAAATGCGCTAATTGCCCTAGCTAGCTGTGTTTTACTTAAGCTATTACTAGATAGATTTACTATTGATTCATGGCCAAAGTTAATTGTGGAAATCATTTTCGTTGGACTTGTTGTGTCCGTTATTTACATAATTTTTTATCACAATACTGATGGCTTTAAGATGATTACTAACAAGGTTAAGAGTTTTATAAAGAAAAGGAGCTAAAGGAAAATGTACTACTACAAACTCTATGGAAAGAAGGTAATGTCTGAATTTGAGCTTTATCAGTGTGTAAGCATTGATGAAATTAGCAAAGACGACGCCGATATTATTATTACTAATGAGCAGTTACCAGAAGAAATTTTAAAGGAGTTGCCTACAGACACAGAGCTAGCTTCAAAGATTGATAGACACTTTAGCTACTTTACTAATAGCTGGGGCTTCTTTGGAATTAAAGATGGAAAATATATCACAGCCTATAAAAGAGAAAATGCCAGTGAAGAAAATCTTCACCCTTTTATTCTTGGCTACTGTATTGCCTTTTTATTCTGGCAAAGAGATATGCACTCAATTCACTGCAGCTGTGTAAGAATTAATGGCAAGGCTCTCTTAATTTCAGGAGTTAGTGGTAGTGGAAAATCCACTCTTACAACTCGTATCCTTGATACAACTAATGCGAGCCTCATCTCAGACGACGTAGTGGTTGTAAATATAGAAGAGGATAAGCTTCTTGCTTACCCAGCCTTCCCACAGCAAAAGCTTTGTAGAGATGCCCTTGAGCGTAACGGCCTAAAGGAAGAAGATTTACGTTACATCGATGAAACTAAGGATAAATTTGCCCTTTCAAGAACTGAAGGTTTTTCAACTGAACCTGCCCAGTGCCTTGGCATGATTGTCCTTGATCATTCAGCAGATGTTGATAAAGTCCAGTATGAAGCCATTAAGGGTAATGACAAAGTAGCAGCTATTTATACAAACTGGTTCCTATTCCCAGCCATGCGTGAGCTAAAGACAGATATTAAGGACTTCTCAAGATGCCTTAAAATCGCCTCTAAACTAGACATCCTCCACATGACACGACCAGAAAATATAGATAGTACAAAAGAGCAATTAGAGATTGTAAAGGATTTCTTTAAGATAGAATTATAGATTCAAATTGTAAAAAATTTACCTAATAGCCTAAATCTAGTAGCGCTGGATTTAGGCTAAAATTAGATATAAAGGAAGGGAAAAATTATGGCAGCAATATCCGGCGTAATTAAAACAACAGGTGGCCTAGAAGACCTAGAGGCCATTAAAAGTGCAATGACTAAAAGTCTGCAGGGCTATAAAATAGATAAAATTAACGCCCAAACAAATCCAGAATTCGTATTTGTTTCCGGCGAGCAATACTTCACAAAAGAAGATCACTACAGCATCTCCCCATACTATGATGAAAAAAGACAAATCGTCTTTGCCACAGATTGTATGATTGATAATAGGGAAGAATTAATTCCTCTAGTAAAGGAAAATCTTGTAACTGATATGTCAGAATTTTTCAAAGAAAATGAGGCTGATTCAATGTCTGATTCTTTCAAAAAAGCTTGTGAGAAGATTTCTGACCAGGAACTTATCTATGCCGCATACCTAAGCTTTGGTCCAGATTTTCCAAAAAAAGTTTTAGGTATATTTAGCTTTGCAGTTTACCATCTAGATAGCAAGGAATTCTATCTATACACAGACCACACCTCAACTAGAACTATACATTATGCCCTAGATGGGGATTACATCTACTTTGGAACCCTACTTAATAGTATTAAGGCGGCCACAAAGGAAACTACTAAAAAAAACTATAAGCTAAACGAAGAGTGGATTAGCCTAGCTTCTGCCCTTGCAAATCCAGACATGATCTACAAGGTTAATTTGTCTGCCTATGAGGGCATATATACAGTGGAGGCTGGCCATTACATTTTCATAAAAAATGGCAAAATCAAGTCCCACAGCTACTACAATCCTGCAAAGGAAGCCAAGGAAAACAAATTAAAGTATAAAAGTGACAAAGACTGGAGAGAGGCCTTTGTAACTACCCTAAATACTTGCGTGAAATCAGTCCTTAGATCTGAGAAAAATACAGGCTGTACCTTAAGTTCCGGCCTTGATTCTAGCTCTGTTGCCTGCCTTGCCTTAAAGGAACTTAAAAAAGAGGATAAGAAGCTTTATTCCTACACCTCTGTTCCTCTAAAGGACTACCTAGCCAGCGCAGATAGTGACAAATACGCCATCGATGACGAATCCTTTGGCCCAAAGATCATCAAAAAATACTACGATAATCTTGAGCCAAACTTTGTAGATTGTAAGGGAAAAACTGCCTTCTCAGATTTAGAAAATACCATTAAGCTAACTGAACTTCCTCACAAATCCCTAGTTAACTACACTTGGATTAGCGAGATTTACGAGCTTGCAAGTGCCAATGACTGTAAGGTCATGTTAAAGGGTCAGTACGGCAATTCCACAATATCTAACGGCAAGATTTTATCAAGGGTTTATCAGGATTTAAGAAAATGTAAATTTGCCACAGCACTAAAAGAAGCCAAGGCTTTTTGCAACTACCGTAAGGTCTCTAAAAAATACTTCCTTAAGACCTTTTTAAAGACATTTATGAATAAATTCTTCCTAGATATCTCTGCTATAGATGAACATTTTCTAAGGGCAGACTTAATTGAAAAGTACAAGATAAAGCAGCTTATAAAGGAGAATTTCACTAGAGAGGGCGGTAGCTACATGGACTCTAGAAAGCAGTTTGAGCGCTACGTTTACGACACTAGAATCCTACAGCATCTAGGCCTCTTTGACACCCGTCTTAGCCTTATTTATGGCCTTGTTATAAGGGACCCCGCAAAGGATAAACGAATAATCGACTTTTGCTTTAGGGCAGATCCTTCTTGCTTTGTTAAAAATGGTGTGGAGCGCCGCATGGTTAGAGACTATATGAGGGGCATCGTGCCAGATGAAATTCTTGATATTGTAAATCGACGTGGCTTACAAAGTTCTGATTATGCTTACAGAGTAAATCAGGTTTGGAAGCATGAGCTAAAAAGCAAGGTTTTATCTAGCTTAGGAAACCCTTTCCTTTTAGAGTACTTTGATAAAGAAAAAATAGAAAACTTTAAAAAAGAACTAGAGGCGAAAGAGCAGATAAACAGTGACCAAATACAGGAAACTCTATGCTTGGTTAGTCTATCCGAATTTGGAAACCTTGTAAATTAACAAAGTTTCCAACCGCACAAATAGGGCATTTGTGCGAAACTCGTTTTTTATTTCACAAAGATTTAATTCTTACAAAATTGTTAGATTGCTTTACAAATTCCAATCTCATAATATAATAAAAAAGAATTAAGAAATAAAAGGAGGGACTTCATTATGAAGACATGGACAAAGCCAGAATTAGAAGTATTAGCTATTGAAGAAACAGCACAGGGTAAGGTTATTAAGGCTACTTTCGATGCTATCAGAACAGATGAAAATGGTAACCTTTGGGCTAGCTTCCCATCAGGAGCTGAAGAATAAGATTTAGCTAATTATTAAATTAATGATTTAATGAAATTAAAATGAAGAAGATTTAAAACGGAGGATTTTACAATGAGAACTTGGACAACACCAGAATTAGAAGTATTAGAAATTACAGAAACAGCACAGGGTAAGGTTATTAAGGCTACTTACGATGCTATTAGAACAGATGAAAATGGTAACCTTTGGGTTAGCTTCCCATCAGGTGCAGAAGAATAATTAATAACTTACAAAATCGTTAGAAAGCTTTACAACTACTGTATTTATGCTACATTAATTGTGATGTTTTTTAATAAGGAGGAAGTTATATTATGAAAACTTGGATAACACCTAGAGTAGAAGAACTTGAAATTGTAGAGACAGCACAGGGAAAAAGCATTAAGCCATCTTTCGATGCATTTAGAATCGATGAGAATGGTAACCTTTGGGCAAGCTTTGAATCTTAAGTTTAATATTTAACTTCGTAGTAAAGGAGATTCAATTATGAAGAATTGGAAGACACCTGCAATCGAAGAATTTGAGATTAAGGATACAGCATGTGACCGTGGATACGGCTATGAACAACCAACAACTAGCTGCAATAACTCTGGAAATTACGTAGATATTTCAGGTTGGGCAGAAGAAGTTAGTGGAGATAACTGTTCTGGTTTCAATATTTATGGTTTCTTCGGTAAGGGTTGGATTTGGTAATTTTCTATGAAATTTTTATAGACTTTTTACTTAGTGGAAACTATAATTGGAAGGGCTTTAATTAAGCCCTTCTATTTTTTTCTAAAAATCATTTAACTTGGAGGAACTAGTGAATAAATTTTTTTCAAAACTAGCAAAGATAAAATCTAAGAAAGAATATATCAGCTGGTTATTTTCATACTCGAAACCTTACATTCCAAGAATCATCTTGGTTATGTTTTTTAATATTATGGCCACAGTCTTTTCTATACTTATGGCTCTTTTATCAAAGACCATTATAGATTCAGCAACAGGTGGCAACATTATTGCCTGGGCTATTGGCATTTACTTTATTATGATCTTTGTAAACATCGCCTTTACGGTGGCTAATAGTCTCGTTTCAATAATGCTTAACGAGCGCTTTTCATTTGGCATAAGAAAGCAAGTCTATGAGAAGATTATTCATGCTCATTGGATGGATATAAAAGAATATCACACAGGGGATTTAATGACCCGTTTTACAAGTGATGCAGGAAATGTTGCAGACGGTATCGTCAATACAATACCAACAATCATCGAGCTTTTCTTTGAACTTTGTGCAACCTTCTTTACTCTCTTTTATTATGAGCCACTTCTTGCTATATTTGCCATTATTCTAGCGCCTCTCTCAGCTTTAATAAGCTATGCTTTTGCTAGGAAAATGCACAAATACCAAAAGAAGGTGCAAGAATCAGAATCTGCTTATCGTTCCTTTGTTCAGGAAAGCCTTGCTAACTTACTTATTGTAAAGGCCTTCACAATCGAAGATGAAGCAGTAGATAGACTTACAAATTTACGTGATAACAGATTTAAGTGGGTATTAAAGCGTGCCGAGGTTGGTATTGCCAGCTCATCAGCCCTTAATTTTGCCTTCCAGTTTGGCTATATCGCAGCATTTGCCTTTGGTGCCATTCAGTTATCAAATAACTCAATTACATACGGTACAATGTCGATTTTCCTTACTCTTGTTAATAGAGTTCAAGCTCCAATCATTAACCTTGCACAGCAGCTACCTAAGATTGTTTCTATCTTTACTTCTGCTGGCCGAATCATTGAGCTTGAGGACATTAAGACAGAAGACCGTTTACCAAACAAGATTGACTCAACAAATGTTGGAGTAAAGCTTGATAATGTAAACTTTGGTTACACAGAAAAAGACTTTGTCCTTGAAGATGTGAATTTAGACATCAAGCCTGGTGAATTCGTTGCCATCGTTGGTGAATCAGGTATTGGTAAAACAACTCTTGTAAGACTTATTATGAGTTTTATGAACCAAGCAAGCGGCCTAATTTCTTTTTATAATAAAGAAAATGAATCAGAGCCCGCCAACGCTTCTACAAGAGAGTTCATTTCCTACGTCCCACAGGGTAACACACTTTTTAGCGGCACAATCCGCGAAAATATCCAAATGGGCAATTATAATGCCACAGAAGAAGAAATCCTTGAGGCCGTTAAAATGGCCGCTGCAGATAGCTTTATAAGCGAGCTTCCAAAGGGCATTGATACAGTTATTGGGGAAAGAGGTCACGGTATCTCAGAAGGACAGGCACAGCGAGTAGCCATCGCAAGAGCCTTAGTTCGTAAGGCGCCTTTCCTAGTTTTAGATGAAGCCACTTCATCCCTTGATGAAAAGACTGAAATCAAAGTCTTAGAAGGCATCAAAAAACTAAGCCCAAGACCAACTTGCCTTCTCATCACTCATAGACCAAGTGTCCTAAAATACTGTGATAGAGAAATTAAGATTGAGAATAAACATACTATTTAATATATAAGAAGACAGCCAAAGCATTATATTGCCTTGGCTGTCTTCTTATGTCTTATTTTTTTCAATTCATTTCTAAACATAGAACTTAGCAACAGTAGTATAGTCGCTACCATCTCCACCAGTAACAAAGACCTGGCCGCATCGTAACCATGCGTGAGCTACCATCTTGCCTGTTTCATCCTTGCCAATGCCAAGATACATCGTAGAGTGAACATGTCTCTTCTTTAAAAGATACTGGGCTGTCCAAGCTCTGCACAAGCACTTAGTCTCCCAAGGAGCTTTAGTTGTAACTCTAGCAACTCTATCTCCCACATGCATTGCAAGCTTAAGATTTTCAAGATCCTCTTTTTCAGGGGATTCCACGCCTCTCGTTCCAAATCTTTCCTCTAGCTTTTTAGCCGGAATCTTATAGATACATTTAAAATAATAAGCAGAAACTATAACTGCCTGAATAGTCATTAACTTCTCATGATTCTTAAAAATAAAGTTAAAACATAGCTCAAATAATCGTTTAATCTTTCTCATTATCAAAACCTCATTAAAATAAAATAATGTGTAAAAATTTTACCATATATGTCTGGAAAATACATCTAAAAATTTCACAGATTTTCAACGAAAGTCAGGGAATATCAATATTAGTTTTATTTACTAATAATGAAAATTTTTTATCAATTTTAAATTGACATTTTTTTAAAATAAAGTATTATATAATAAGAAAAAATTTTATGTTTTTTTGATCTCACATATTTATTTGAGGAGGAACTTATGGATAAAAGCACTAGAATCCATTTGACAAAAAAGCTTGAGGTTGCCGAACTTGATGGCGACAAGGCAATGATTGATTTTGAAACTGGTAAATACTTCCTTTTAAAAGGCGCAGCTAATGAAATTTGGGATATAATCCAAGAAGATACAAAGGTTGAAGATATAGTATTAAATCTAAGAGCACAGTACGACGTCTCAGAAGACGAGTGCTTAAGTGCAACAATTAGTTTCTTAGAAAATCTTAAAAAATTAGGCTTTATTGAAGCTAAATAAGATAAGGATAAAAATAAGACCCCTGCAATTTTGCAGGGGTCTTATTTTATCCTTATTGTATTTATACATGTCCCATTTTTACAAGTCTAAAGCTTATATGTTTTATTTCACAGATCTACTTTATTAGGGGAAGTTCTATAAAAAACTTACTTCCAACCCCTAATTCACTTTCGCAGTAAACCTTTCCCTTGTGATGCTCAATAATGGATTTCACAATGGCAAGGCCAAGTCCGCTACCTGTAACCGACTCTGGAGTTCTTGCATTTGAAACTGTGTAAGATCTATCAAAAATCTTTGCTACATCTTCCTTAGCAATGCCAAGCCCTGTATCTTCGATGCAAATAACAAGCTTTCTCCTTTTTATATAAGCATCTAATTTAATGCTATCGCCCTCATTTGAGTACTTAAATGCATTTATGAATAAATTGTCCAATGTACGGGTAAAAGTGTCTATATCAATGCTACAGAAGGCTTCAAGGTCATAGCCAATTAAATACTCTAGCTTTCTTGTCTTAAAACGACTGTCCTCCAAGAGATAAATGTAATATTCCTTGAGAAAATTCTTCATGTTGACCCTCTCAAAACTATATCTGTGAGAAGGATTATCTAGAGAAGTGAGGTAGAACAAGTCCTGAATTAAATTTTCCAAAACTGTGCTACGTCTATCAAGCATGGCAACAATAGAGTGAAATTCCTCAGAACTTGGCATTTCCTCACCCTCAAAGGTATTAAGGTAATCAACTGCATTTCTAATTGCAGTCATTGGCGCCCTTAAATCATGAGAAATGTTTGCAAGCATCTGATTTCTAATCTTATGCTCATTAGAAAGCTGCTTGTTTGCCTTCGCCAACTTCAAAGTCAAATCCTTAACCTGGGAAATCTCTGGTTGTGTAAAAACGTTCTTCTGCATAATTCCTCCCTATTAATCCAACTCTCTAGCCATCAATCTCTTATAAAATGTATTCTCCCCGCTAGTTTCCTTCTCAGAAAACTTATTACTAAGCTTATGAACATCCGTCATGCTCTTTAAAAGCTCCCACTTAAGCTCGTCAAATTCCTCGCCCATGTAACTTGCAAGAACGTGGGCATTTACCTGACTAACAATTGGCATTTTCTCAAATTCTTCTTTATAGAAATCCACCGCCATAGTCATAAAAAGCATGTTAATAAAGTAGTTTAAATCCCTATCATAATCCTTCCAATAAGCGTATAAAAGCTCCTTTGTGAGATTTAAAATATTGTTATTTGTCTTACTTTTCATAAACCAGTTATTAATTGTCATAATCTCCGGATTAAAGCCAAAATAATAAAAAGAGTAAGCAAAGAAATCCATCTTATCTGTAAATTCTACAAACTTTGAACCCGTCAATAAAACAGTAGAATCAATCCAGTATCCGCCGTATTTTGTCAAAAGCTCGAGTCTTACAAGGTCAGAAAAGTAAGTGTAGCTTATAATTCCTGCTTTCTTCTTTTCTAAAATGTGTCTTGGCATCTCAACGTAATCGCCATAATTTTCCTCAGTAATAATTGTAATTTTTTTACCTGGCAAATGTTTCTTTACCGAATCAACACAAATCTTAACTAGCTCTGGAGCTGCCTCTAAGCCCTGAAACCAACAAATCCAAACCTGATTATTGTTGTCTCTTTTCTCCAAATTTTCCCAAGGTCTATTAGCGCTAACCTTTGCCAAATATTCCTTCTTAAGTCTTTTATAATAAAGCATTCTGTGCTTTTGTCCCATCATAACATTGTAATTAAAGGAAAGATGCTCCCCCTTATATTTTGTCTTTAACATTATGTTGTCATAAATCGAACCCAAAAGCATTCTATCTTTAATCTTATTAATAACCTTACTTGCCATATCTATAATCTAGTCTAAATCTAGTCCTTTCTTAAATGTCTGCTATAATTAATCCTTAAAAGTATAATGCAAAATGAGACCTAACATCAAGATAAAATCCCGATATTAGGTCTCTTTTTTTCATTATTTTATTGAAGCAAGCCCGCCTTCTACTCCACCTTCACGTAGCTACCGCTATCATCTAAATCCACAAAACCAAGTGTGAGAGAGAGTAGTCCTGAATTAAAGTAGCTTGCATACATTTGCTCCTTACAAGCCATGTAGCTATTGTTAATTCCCACACGGACATACTTTGCACCCTCAGGAATTGTGTAGGTTGCCATTAGATTTCCTGAAGAAGAGTTGTTTGTTTGAAGGACGTTCATGTTCTTATCATAGAAGTGAACGTAGTGTACTCTTGCCTGATAGAACTCGCCAGTTACTGATAAAAGCACTGTTAAATATTCGGCGCCCTCTGGAATCTCAACGCCCTTTCCATCAATATCAGTAACAATAGTGCCCCAGTATTTATCTTCCTTTAGGGCGCCGGTTGACTGATTCAAGCTCATCCAAACAAAGCTATCCATTGAATCGTAAGTTGTTTTATTTGAAGTCTCATAAGCTGCTGCATTTACAATAGCTGATAAAACCTCTGTATTTGACTGGCTGTAATCCACACGGTTTACAAGGCCGTAATTATTTAAGTTACCGTCATCCCAGTAGACACATTTTATACCATAAGCCGCTGCACGAGCTACGTAATTACTTGCGGCCTCAGCTCTGTATTCGCTAGGAGAGTAGTTAGGCTTAGTACCAAATTCGCCAATAATTACTGGTGCGCCAATTTCCACAGACCAGTTTGAAATTGGTTCAAATAAGGAATCAATATCCTGGTCAAAGGCAGTAGAGTAGTCGTGAACCTCCACGATTAACTTATCCGTAGCGCTATCTATTGGTAATGAAAATGCATCTCTAAAGCTACTTTCGTAACCATCCAGTAGAGTAGGAACAATTAAAAGTCTTTCTGAATTATTTCCACCAGTTGCTCTAACTGTATCAACGAAAAGCTGATTTAACTGGTTCATTTGATTAGCAGCTGTATCACTGTAATTCCAGCTAAGAGCCACATTATCAACCTCGTTGTAACTCTCAAAAATCAAATGTTCATCATAGTCTGCAAAGTAAGTTGCAATCTCTGTCCAAAGATCCTCGGCGTCTGATAAAACCTGATTAAAGCTGTCCTCTGAAGTACCAGCATAAATAATTGGCTGCTCATGGTGAGTATTTAAAATTACATACATGTCATTTTTAATTGCGTAATCTACAACAGTTTGAACTCTTTCAAACCAGTCATCAATTACCTTAAGATTTCCATTTTCATCAGTATAAGTATTGTAATACCAAGTTACTGGAATTCTAATTGTGTTAAAGCCCTGAGCCTTAACATATTCAATTAAATCCTCAGTTATTACGATATTTCCCCAAGTTGTCTCCTGATTTAAAACCCCAGTGCCTGTTCTATTACCATAATGAGAATCAAGGGAATTACCTAGGTTCCAGCCCACATTCATAGTGTTCATAAATTCTGTAGCTGAAATAGCATTCATTGTTGTGTTGTGTTTATAGCTTGTAAATTCTGTTAAACTAACAGTTTGTTTGTCATTGAAAAATGTTCTGTAATCGCTTTCAGTATAATTTGAAGTGTTTCTCTTAATATAAACTCCTATGTAAGCTGTTGTATCATCTGGTGTAAACATCTCCCCAGACTGGAAACTAGTTGTCTTTACATAAGTTCCATCTTCTGTATATTCCACAATTGTCATTCGTAAATAATGGTTATCTAAATTAACTCTATAAGTGTCTGCTGCCTTTGAAAGATCAAGATAGCAGCTAGTTGCAAGGCTATCGGCACTTACATTAAAACCAGAGCTTGAAAAACTTCCCATCTGGTAATTTGTAAAATCTGCAAAATCAAAATCCTCAATATCAACGCTTTCAAGACCCGTGCAGTAATACTCCGTATTTAAATCGATTGTAAGTCCTGCATCAAGAAGTCCTAAAACATCCACGCCCCAAACGCTAGAAGATAGGTTAAAGGCTACATAGCAAGCATTTTGGGAAGGCTCATACTTACTACCATTAGTTAAATGATCCACATATCTAATAGTATTACCCTCAGAATCGTATTCCACTAGGGCAAGCTGCATGCGGGAATCGTTAACATTTAAATAATAAGCTTTGTCTGCCTGAATAGCATATTTATTTCTAGTACAGTAAACCCCTGAAGCCTGCTCATAATAGCCGCCCCAAGAATAGTAGTGACCGTATCTGTAATTTGATGAATTACTTAAAGTGCCCTTGTGAACCTCACCTGTTAATCTCTCAGCATCCTCTCTAATAGCTTCAAGGTCCTCAATCACTGTAAAATCAATTGCTGTATCAATATGACTAATTAACTCGCTAGTCTCAAGCTCTAAAACCTCCTCGCAAGAATATTCGTAAAGACTGTAAGTTACATATTTTGCAGATTCATCTGCTGTGAAAATGTCACAATTACCTAAGTCCACCGACTTTATGAAGTTCTTATTCTCATCATATTCATTGATAATAAGACGTAGGAAATTGTTTGGCATTGTTATTTTTATAGATCCCTGATTTACTAAATAATAACTATCAAGTCGAATATAATCATTAATATCTTTAACTTGTCCCTTTTCATCAAAAGTTCCAACCACCCATTCAAGACTAGAATCTAGACTAGTAAGTACATTTTCATTAACTACTAAATCCTCATCTACTGCCTGCTCTGGAGTTTCAGGCTCAGGCTCAGTACTTGGTGTTTCCTCAGGAGTCTTTGTATTTTCCTCCTCACCAGCATTTTCTGTAGCTTGAAGACTTAAACTATAAGTTGAATTCTCAAGATAATATCTAAACTGTCCAATGGTTAAGCTATAATCGCTAGCATTGTAGGCTGAAATACTAAGATATTTTGTTTTTTCATTAAAACTTATTGTAGACTTGTTTGTGATTTCATCCCTTTGAATTACATTTTCATTCTCATCTAATTCATTAATAATTAAGCGAAGAGAACTAATATTAGTTTTGTAAACGTAGGTCTTTGAAGGGTCCACAGTTACTAGATTTCTAAGGCACATATAAGATGTGTAATTAAGAATCTTAGAACCGTCAGTACTTATAAGACCTCGCTTCCAAAGTCCCGGATTATTAAGATTTGTCTTACTAACATCACTAGAGTAGTCCGTGATTTTTTCCTGGCTTATTGTAAAACCCTCTGCAAAAAGATCAGAAAATCTAGTGTACGTCATTGAATAATTCGATGGATTGTAAATAGAAACTGTCACATACTTTGTTGTGTCCTTAATTATCACTTCCGAACCATCATAGATAGTATCATCATAACTAACTACGTTAAAATCCGCATCAAACTGAGACACAACTATGTAGTAATTAGAGCTTGAACAAGAAATTTTATAAACTTCTCCGGGAGTAACCCTCATATACTCCTTTGTTGATAGAAATGAATTCCATGCATCATAATGACCATTGCTTTGATAAATACCCTTTTTCCAATTGTAAAAATCGGACAAATTAACATCTTCAAAAAATGTTTCCTCAGTAGTTTCATTTGCTGCCATAGTAAGAGTACTGTTATATGTAAAATTAGTCGTGATAACAGTTGTGGCTACTAAAGCGCAGGCTAGTGCTTTCTTAAAAAAGTTTTTAAGTCTAATCATGTAGAAAAACCTCCTAAGTCAAAAAAATAAAGTCTCGTGTTTCTGGTTTATTACTATCGATTGTTGGCTTAATTAATCTGTAATTCAAATCTAGTCAATTAAGAAAATAGCATCGATACAGGCGATTTAATTGATATTTACTTTGCGTGGAATTCGTATCCTTTAAAACGCACGCTTGTTATCATATCACAAATATTTAAGTATGCGTCTAGTTTTTTACGCAATCTTGATATTTGTACCATGATTGTTTGTCTATCAGTATCAGAATATGTCCCAAATAACTTATTAGATATCTCCTCAAATGTAGTCACCTCTCCATTGTGACTAAGCAATATAACTAAAATCTCATATTCTCTGTTAGATAAACCTATCTCGTCCCCATCACAATAAACCTTATGCGCAAGATAGTTAACTGATAAATGTCCGAATTGTTCAATGGCGCTACTTTTTTCACCTCTACTTTCTTGAATGATTTCTTCCCCTATTAAAGATTTATTATACTGTCTAAATCTTCTCACATTCGCCTGAATTCTGGCATTTATCTCATTTAAACTATAAGGTTTTAAAATGAAGTCGTCTCCACCAACTTCTAAACCTTTTATCTTGTCCTCCTCAGAATCCTTGCCTGTTAAAAACAATATAGGCACATTGGTTAATTTACGCATTCTACTACAAGCTTCAAAGCCATCCATATCCGGCATCATAACATCTAATAAAATGCAATCTACTCTATTCATTTTTAAAATATCAAGGGCATCCTTACTTGAATACGCAGTGTAAACTCTATAATTCTTTTTTTCAAAAAACTTTTTATTCAAATCTATAACTTCTGAATCATCATCCACAAGAAGTACTGTAATATTATCCATAGTTTCCTCCTAAGGTCAGTAATCCCATAATAAAACAGTTATTAAAATAATGCAATTGCTTTTTTAGTTTTTCTTGATAAAGGACGTTGTTTATCATATAATATATTTATATAGTATGTGAATAATTTGATACATTTTCAAAATCTTACCAACAGTTAGAGGTATATTATGGCAATAATTATCGCAAAAATTGAGGAAACAATTATAGCCTATGTAATCATGCTTATATTAGGCGTTCATATAATCTTAACAACGAAAAAATCACGTTTACAAGGTAAGGTATTGTCCTATATTGGCATTGTACATTTATACTACATTTCTTATATATTAACTTTACTTAGCTTTACTGTGTTTAAACACAACTTCAAACCATATTTTTATTTATCTGAAATTTTAAAATTCATCTCGATTATTGGAATTAGTATATTTACCTTTACCACTATTATTTATCTCTTACATTCAAAACTATTTGATAAGAGATTTGTTGAATACATTGCAGCAATAACACTAACTATATCTATCACTTTATATGTCAGCACGCCATTTAGTGGACTAATTTTTAAAATTGATGAAAATATGCAATATATTCGTGGTCCTCTTTATTTATTTCCATATTTGATATCTTTAGTATACTATGTTTTCATTCTAATAGTAATAGTAAATTGTATAAAAACTGCATATGATAAAAATGAAAAGAAATTTGCCTTTATGTTTATTGCTTTTATTATGGTTCCTTTAGTAGGTCAATCCGTATCAAGAGCTGTAAATGTGCCAATTCTAGAAATTAGTTTGGCCATTACATTTTTAATATTCTATTTGGACTTTTCAAAAAGAAATGTGTCTACAGACTCTCTAACTGGCCTAAATAACAGGCGTTTTCTTATAACTGATCTCTACAGCTTAATGAGGCGCAAAAATAGAGATAAGCTGGTTTTACTTATGATTGATGCCAATGATTTTAAAAAGATTAATGATAATTTCGGACATCAAGAAGGGGATAAAAGTCTAATAAGGATTGGACAAGCCCTAGAGCAGTGCACATATTTTCTTAAGCATTGCACTGTTGCAAGATACGGGGGCGATGAGTTTATCATTGCCTTTATTGAAAGGCAGAATAACGACGGGCGCCTAATTGCCTACACCATTACAAAGACCCTTGAAAAGATTAATCAAGAGGAAAATGCAAAATCCGACGTTACGATTTCAATTGGAATTGAAAACTACAAAGAGGAATATTTAACTCCAGAGGAGTTTATAAAAGCGGCAGATGATGCCCTTTACGAAATAAAGAAGGAGAAGTATACATGGAAGAATTTCACTTAGTTTCAATTGAACAAGCTATTATATCCATTATAATCTTAATAATTATAGCCATTGACTTAAGTCGAACCTTTAGGCGTTCTATGCTTAGATCTAGACTTTTGGCTTTTATTGTAATAAACATCTTTTATTTAACTTTTAATTGTATAATTGATGATATAAATATTTACGAAAGCGACTCAAAGTTTTTTATTTACAGCATCTGGATAATTTACTATTCTCTTGAGATTAGTCTTCGTGCCTCACTGTTTTTATGCATGGAGTATTTAATGCGCTCAAAAATCTCCATTTCTACAAAAATAGAATATGTATGCTTAATTTTCCATTTCATTACTTTGTTTTTAATCATTTCCACTCCTTTTACGAATTTAATTTTCTACGTAGGCAAGGATTTAAAAATAGTTTATATGCCATTGTACTTTTTAGTTGACTTTACATCATACTTTTACCTGATTATAAGCGTGCTAAGGGGCACTTACTGCGCAATTATTACACCAAATAATAGGGAGAGAAGAATTTACATACTGATGCTCATTTTCCTTGCATTACCTTATGTTACCTTATTTAGTAAACTCGATCTCTGGGATGGTACAACCGCCATTTCAATCCTTATCTTTTACTTGATTATTCAGCATGAAAATATATCTAAAGACCCGCTTACAAACCTAAACGACAGAACATATCTTAATCAGGATATTGAGAAAATGTTGGCCTCAAACTTAAGGAAACGTACGGCTCTTTTAATGATTGACGGGGACCACTTTAAACAAATTAATGATAATTATGGACATCTTGAAGGGGATAAGAGTTTAATAAGACTAGCAAAAGCCATTACTGAGGGCACTAAAAATCTCCGCTTTGTATCTACTGCTAGATATGGCGGAGATGAATTTGTTGTGTGTTTTATTGAAAATTATGATAGGGAAGCTGAGGTAGTTGCCTCACGAATCTCATCAAAGCTTAAAGAGCTTAACATCATGTCTAATAGCGGCTATGAATTTAACGTTTCTATTGGCATTGCAAAATATGACGACACCATAAAGAATGCCAAGGACTTTATAGAAGCTGCCGACGCCAAGCTCTACGATGTCAAAAATAGTAGAGAAAACTAATTAGATTTCGTAACGTCTGAGTTCGCAGTTTTTCATCTTACATGCTGCAAACTCTTCATTTGTCATATCGTGAAAATAGCTCTCTACCATACGAATTATGCCATTATGAGCCACTAAAAGATAAACCTTTTGGGGCTCTTTTTTTATATCTTCTAAAAGAGAGTAGATTCTGTGAGCACATTTTAACATAGATTCTCCGCCCTCAAAGGAATTAACAAAGTTTTCCTTGGCCTTTGCAAATTCAAGACCATCTCTTGGAGTTCCCTCGTACTTGCCGAAATTTTGCTCCATAAGTCTTTCTTCTTTTCTTGCTGGGATTCCAGTGATTTCGGAAATGTGTAGGGCAGTGTCCCTAGCTCTAATTAAAGGTGAGTAGATGATTTCATCAATCTTTATATTTTCCTTCTTAATCATTTCCCCAAGTTCAATTGCCTGCTTGTGACCAAGCTCAGTCAGCTCCACGTCTGTGCTGCCACAAATCTTATTGGCCACATTCCAAACGGTCTGACCATGTCTAGTATAGTAAAAAACTGCCATAACGCCTCCTAATTTTCCATCCTTAATTTGCTTCTTTTTTCGTTCTTGAAATTCCAACTTTATTGGAATTCTAACGTTCTTGAAATTCTAAAATCAAAAGAGCCAGAGATAAATTCCTTACCTCTGACTCATTTTAACATATATTTACCTGATTAACTAATGATTTAGGCAAAAGCTCATTTTATAAAAGAGCTCTATAAAGGCCTTCGATTTCTTCTACTGTTGGCTGCTTTGGATTTCCTGGGAAACAAGCATCAGCGTGTGCTGACTCTGCAAGGAAATGTACATCCTCATCCTTAACGATATCCTTTAAATCCTTAGGAATTCCAACATCTGCAGAAAGCTTAGCAACAGCATCAACGGCTGCCTTTCTGTACTCGTCCTGAGACATATTTTCAGTACCTTCTACACCCATTGCCTTAGCAATATCTCTAAACTTCTCGCCTGTAGCATCAGCGTTGTAAGCCATGATAGATGGGAGAAGAATTGCATTTGCCACACCATGAGGTGTATCGTATACAGCACCTAGTGGGTGAGCCATTGAGTGAACCAAGCCAAGACCTACATTAGAGAAGCCCATACCTGCTACATACTGGCCAAGTGCCATGCCTTCTCTGCCTTCTGGCTTATTCTCAACAGCAGCTCTTAAGTGCTTAGAAATAAGCTCGATTGCCTTTAAATGGAACATGTCTGATAATTCCCAAGCTCCATTAGTAATATATCCTTCAATTGCATGTGTTAAAGCATCCATGCCTGTTGCAGCTGTTAAGCCCTTTGGCATTGATGACATCATGTCTGGATCAACAACAGCCACGATTGGAATATCCTTAGGATCAACACATACCATCTTACGATTCTTTTCAGCATCAGTAATTACGTAGTTAATTGTAACCTCAGCTGCAGTACCAGCAGTAGTTGGAACTGCGATAATTGGAACTGATGGTTTCTTTGTATCAGCTACACCTTCAAGGCTTCTAACGTCTGCAAAATCTGGATTGTTAATAATAATTCCGATTGCCTTTGCAGTATCCATTGATGAACCGCCACCAATTGCGATGATGTAGTCAGTTCCAGCCTTCTTAAAGCTTTCAACACCTGTCTGTACATTTTCAATAGTTGGATTAGGCTTAATGTTAGAATATAATTCATAAGCTAAACCAGCACCATCAAGCACGTCTAATACCTTCTTAGTTACCCCAAATTTTACTAAGTCTGGATCAGAGCAGACAAATGCCTTCTTAAAACCTCTTTCCTTAACTTCAGTTGCAATCTCCTTGATTGCGCCTGCCCCATGATAAGAACGTTCATTAAGTACAAATCTGTTTGCCATATAAAAACCTCCACTTATATTATTTATTTGACAATGCCACTAAATCATGTCGTTTTTGCACAAAAATATTAGTTGTCACCCGTCAAATCCTTCTAGTTAATATTTTAACACTTTTTGAATATAGTACAAGTATTTTAAGGCAAGTTTTAAAAATTATTTTTATATATCTTTTTATCTGATTTCCCTTATGAAAATGTAGTATTTGCCTGTTTTTCCAAAAAAAGTAAAGTAATACTTTGCCTCTGCTTTACAGTTAGTGATAAAGAACTTATAATTAGCCAAAAAGTGTTGGATAACAAACTAAAGATTTCAATTAATTTCTAATAGCTAATGGAATTTAAGTAAGTTACCTGATAGGAAAGGAATAAAAAATGAGATATAAATTAGCTGTCTTTGATTTAGATGGAACCCTTCTTGATACCTTAAAGGATCTTTGGGCTTCAGTAAATGTAATACTTAAGGCTCACAACCATCCTGAAAGAAGTCTTGAAGAAATCCGACAATTTGTTGGTAACGGTTCTGTAAAACTTATAGAAAGAGCAGTGCCAGCAGGTACAAGTAAAGAAGAAGAAAAAATCATCCACGATGAATATAAGGAATATTATGACAAGCATTGTAACGACTTAACTAAGGCTTACGATGGTATTTTAGATGTCCTAAAAGTTCTTAAAAATAATGGAGTAAAACTTGCCATTCTTTCAAATAAGCCAAACTTTACAGTGGAAAAGCTTAATGATATTTACTTTGAAGGTCTTTTTGAAATCGCAAGAGGCTCTCTTCCTGAGGTTGCTGTAAAGCCAGCACCAGACTCGCTTTTAAGAATTCTAGAGGAGTTAAAGATTGCAAAGGAGGATACTGTTTACATCGGCGACTCAGATGTTGATGTAAATACAGCTAAAAACGCAGGGGTTGATGAAATCGCCGTTACCTGGGGCTTTAGAGATAAGGACTTTTTAGAGGCAAACGGAGCCACAACATTTGCAAATAAATGCGAGGAACTTCTAGATTTAATCTAGTTATATAGTTCTTAAATGTAATTAAAGATGTAATCTGCCTGTTTACAGGTATTTTTTTAGCCCAATGTTATGCGATACATTTTTTTAAAAAAATTTTGCACAATCTATTATAAGGTTATATAATATTTTATGTGTCTTAATCCGGTGGAGATTTTAAATACATTTTCATCCAAATATGAAGATTATTTATGAAAAATCTCGACCAAGTTTATGGAGGTAAAAAGAATGAGTATTAGAATTGGTATTCTAGGTTATGGTAACCTCGCTCGTGGAGTTGAGAGTGCCATTAGACAAAACGATGATCTTGAACTTGTTGCTGTATTTACAAGAAGAGATCCAAAGACTGTAACTATAAAGACTGAAGGCGTTCCAGTTGATTCAGTTGATAATGTAGAAAGCTATGTTGATAAGATTGATGTCTTAGTATTAGCTGGTGGTTCTGCAACTGATTTACCAGAGCAGACTCCTAAGTACGCTAAGTTATTCAACGTAATCGACAGTTTCGATACACATGCAAGAATTCCTGAGCATTTTGCAAATGTTGATGCTTCAGCTAAGGAATCTAAGCACGTTGGAATCATCTCTATGGGATGGGATCCAGGTATGTTCTCACTTCTTCGTATGATTTCAACTTCTGTTTTACCAGAGGGTGAAAACTACACATTCTGGGGTCGTGGTGTTAGCCAGGGTCACTCAGATGCTATTAGAAGAATTGATGGCGTTGTTGATGCTAGACAGTACACAGTTCCTATTGAAGCTGCTGTTGAAAGAGTACGTTCAGGTGAAAACCCAGAACTTACAACAAGAGAAAAGCATTTAAGAGAATGCTATGTTGTAGCAGAAGAAGGCGCTGACCTTGCTCGTATCGAGAAGGAAATCAAGGAAATGCCTAACTACTTTGCAGATTACGATACAACTGTAAACTTCATCTCTGAAGAAGAATTAAAAAAGAACCATTCAGGTCTTCCACACGGTGGTTTCGTACTTAGAAGTGGTGTTACAGGCTTTGACAAGGAACATAAGCACATCATCGAATACAAGCTTACACTTGATTCAAACCCAGAATTTACAGGTTCTGTAATTGCAGCTTATGCAAGAGCAGCTTACAAGCTAGCTAATGAAGGTTCATTTGGTTGTAAGACAGTATTTGATATTGCTCCTTCATACATCAGCCCACTTTCAGGTGAGGAATTAAGAAAGCACTTATTATAATTTCATTTCGGTGGAATTGTAGTGGAATGGAGGCTCCCAGCGAAAGCTGGGAGCTTTTTTAGTGGTGTTTTGTGTTTATCCGGGAATTTTGGCATATTCTCGGGGATTTTGTCGTTTATCCGGGAATTTTGTCGTTTATCCGGGAATTTGGGCATATTTTCGGGAATTTTGTCGCCAGAATTCTAATTTTACTTTGATTTGTGGTCAAAACTTGCTATTTACTGTTTTACAGGCACAAGAATTGTTCTCTTTATTTAATTACCCTATAATTCCTTGTGACTTTTATTTAGTGATTTGCTTCCTATAAGCACAAAGCAACTTGCTTAGTCCCTTCAGGCTTATGTAGAGTAGTGACTTTTTTCTCACTTTTATTAATTTGCAGCCACATTATGTCCAATTTTTACAAAAGCATTTAAGAAAGGTCTGTGGCTATAAAAGCTAGATAAGTAGAATATAGTCACACAGCTAATAAAGAATAATAAAAGCAAGTAAAAATGAAGACAAGATTATAGTAATTTATAAAATGTCGTTTTTATCAATAATTTACAAACTGTCTTTTTTCGTATTTTACGCAATTTTTTTCAAAAATACTGTTGACAAAAAATGTCTGACCATGTATTATTAAACACGTGCTGCGGCACACAACAAATTAAGACATGCGCGAGTGGCTCAGTGGTGGAGCACCTCCTTGCCAAGGAGGGGGTCGCGGGTTCGATCCCCGTCTCGCGCTCTACTAGAAAGAAGAAGCATTTTGCTTCTTCTTTTTTTGTTGTTTAGCGAAGGAGATTGAACCTCGCTCCTTTCTGGAAGCTCTCGTATTAGAAGTGCTTCGCACTACTCGTGCCTACATATCAACTGCAAGCAGTTGCTACAATGGTTGCGTTTTTGGCTATAACTTATCCATATAATAAATACAGGCACAAGAAATCTTAATTATCTTTAATAATCAGAGAATTTCCTGTGCCCTTTTTCCACTATTATACAATTATAGCCAATTACAGCTTTTTCCGATACTAAAGCTAGAAGGATTCTTGTGCTTATTCTTACTAGATTCCTTAATCATAGCCACTCTGTGTCGTATTTTTACAAAAAGCTTATAAGAGACCCTGTGCCTGATTTATACAATTCTAAAGAATAAAGTCAAAATCACCATTTCCGTCCAGTTCCAATTAAGCAAGTTTGTGCTTTTCTTAGCTTATAATCCTTCCTATAGGCACAGAAACCCCGGCAATTCACCACTTGCTTCCTTAATCACCGACAGCTCAGCACTCCCGTCCAGTTCCAATTAAGCAAGTCTGTGCTTTTCCTAGCCTATAATCCTTCCTATAGGCACAGAAACCCCGGCAATTCACCACTTGCTTCCTTAAGCTCCGGCAGTTTACCACTTCCTACAATTCTCCAAAGATTTCCTCAATCTTCCAAGCCGGAATTACCAACGCAAATCTTACATATCCTTCTCCGAGGCTTCCAAAGCTTGTGCCTGGGGTGCAGAGGATGCCGTATTTTTCTAGGGTGTTGATAACAAAGTCGGTTGAGTTTACATTTTCATCAAGAATCTTAGCCCAGACAAACATAGAGCCCTTCGAGCCCATAGGCTTAAGGCCAAGCTTGTGAAGGTTAGCCTCTAGGACATCTCTACGCTTCTCGTATCTAGCGCAGTTTTCCTTAACGTAAGACTGGTCGCCGTCAAGGGCGGCAATAGCAGCCTTTTGATAGATGTAGCTAGTGCCGTAATCGTACTGGCTTCGGATAGATTTAAAGCTCTTTATTATATCCTCGTTTCCAATAAGGAAGGAGAGGCGTAGGCCAGTTAGATTGTAGCTTTTTGAAAGTGAGTTAAACTCGACGCCCACATCCATGGCGCCATCAGTTGCAAGAAAAGAGCCGCCCACATTTCCATCATAAATAATTTCAGAATAGGCATTATCGTGGATTATGACGATGTTGTATTTTTTAGCAAAGGCCACCAAATCCTCATAGAATTTAGGATTTGCAATGGCACCAACCGGATTAAGTGGGTAAGAAACCACCATGACCTTGGCTCTTTTAGCAAGTTCCTCATCAAAGTTTTCAAAGTCGATTAGATATCCATTTTCAGGGTAGAGGTTATAGTAAGCCACCTCGGCGCCACAAAGAAAAGGGCCTATTTCAAATATTGGATAACCAGGATTTGGCACAAGAACCAAGTCACCAGGATTTACAAGGCCAAGGCAAACGTGCGCCATACCTTCCTGTGTACCAAAGACCGATGAAATCTGATTGTGATTAAGATCGACGTTGTATCTTTTTTTGTACCATCTGATTACGCTATCTAAAAGCTCCTTGCTATCACCTAGGGAATATTTATAATTTTCAGAATCAAGAGCCGCCTTTGAAACTAGCTCCATGACCTCAGTTGATGGCTTAAAATCTGGTGTTCCCACACTAAAATTGTAAACCGATAGATTATTTTTAATTCTTTCTTGTCGTTTTTCTTCTAAAACGTTAAAAATGTTAGGGCCGAATTTCTCGCCCCTTTTTGAAAAGTCAATATACATAACTTCCTCCTAATTTACAAATACTACATGCTTATATTACTCCTTAAGTTTTAATTTAACTAGTATTTTCTATAAATTTATTTTATAATATACATGCGTGCATAAAACGTAACTTTGTAGCAAAAAAGGGAGGTATCATTAATGCAGAAATATTCGCACACATTAACAATTGACGGTAACAATTTTAATGACTTAGAAGGCTTTTACAACGAAATTGCAAGAGTTTTCACTGACGGTAGCTTTCCAATCGGGCACAATTTAGACGCCCTAAACGACCTGCTAATTGGCGGGAATGGTGTCTATAAGGTTGGGGAACCTGTGCTCATTCGTTGGGAGAACGCTGACAAAAGTAAGATTGATCTTGGTTACAACGCAACCGCTAATTATTATGATTCGAGAATGAAGAAGTGTCACCCAAGCAATAGGGCCATTTTCCAGAAGAATCTAGACGATGCCAAAAGTTACACTGGGGACACGTTATTTGATATTATTTGTAAAATGCTAGACCAGAATAAGGATCATGTTCACAACTGTAATCTTGTACTTTTATAAGAATCACCTATAGGTTTAGCCAAGAATTTAAAAAGTGAGAGATATGTAAGAAATGAAAAAGATAAGAGAAAAATTTAAATCACTAGTTTTACTTGCGCTTGTAGCCTTGCTTGTATTAATTCCTCTTGGATGCGATACATCTAGCCTAATATCTAGTGCAAATAAAGCTAACAGCCAAACACAAACTAGTATAAGTGTTAGCGAAGATGGAATCTATGATAGCAAAGATGAGGTTGCCCTCTACATTCATATCTATAACAAGCTTCCAAGCAACTACATCACAAAGGATGAAGCTAAGAAACTAGGGTGGAGTGGTGGCTCTGTAGAAAAATATAAAGAAAATTGCTGTATCGGCGGTTCTACATTTTCTAATAACGAAGGTCTACTTCCTTCAAAATCTGGCAGAACCTACAAGGAATGTGACATTGACACCTTAGGTAAAAGCAATCGTGGTGCCAAAAGAATTGTTTATTCAAACGATGGCCTGATTTACTACACCGAAGACCATTACGAAAGCTTCACGCTTTTATACGGCGAGGAGTAAATTGAAGCTATTGTGGCACGACCAGTCACAGACAAAGCGGTCGCAACACATTTTCACAATTAAAGAAAAAACAAAAAAGCTTACGCCAGAAACTAAAGGCGTAAGCTTTTATATTGCTTTCTTATTGCTATTTAATTACTTATTAACTAGTAATTCGATTTGTCGTTTACAAGATATTCTTTAACTTTCTTCTTAAGTTGAAACTTTAGTTCTAACTTTTCCATAACCTTTGAGTAATCTACATAGTAGATAAGCTTTGTTAGAACTACGAAAAGAAGTGATGCGCCAAGTACATCATAGATGCAGTGCTGCTTTAAGAATACTGTTGATAAGCAGATTAGCACGCATAATGTAAGGCTTAAGAGCTTAACAATAATATACTTCTTTTCTTTAAAAAGTTCTGATCTTAATATTGCAAATGTAACAACTAATGAATTTAAGACATGAATGCTTGGGAATACGTTAGTTGAAGTATCTGAAGCATAAAGTCTTGCCACCATCTTACCAAAAATTGTGTCAGACACATGGTCTGGTCTAAGTGTCAATCCGTTAGGATAAATCATGCAGATTGTAAGTGCAACAGACATTCCAATTATAAGGGAAAGTGCTAAGCCTCTATATTCTGCATCATTTGCCTTAAAATAAAAAACAACAACTGTTATAACAATATATAGAGCCCACAAGGTGTAGGGCACTATAAACCATTCAATAAAAGGAATAGCATCGTCAAAAGCTGTATTTAAAATATGCATTCCTGAATGCGTAAGTGTTATCTTCTTTTCTAAGGTAAAAAACCAAGGAAAATATATAAATACGTATAATCCGTAAAGTATTCTCCAATTAGTCTTTAGTAAGTTACCAATTTTACTCTTCATGGAATTTCATCTCCTTAAAATTGTATATTCCATATTATCTACCCAAATCCTCTTTGCATTATAACAAAGGGAGTTTTTTTATGCAATAAACAAATAGAAATATAACTATACAAAACCGCATAATATTTGCATTTTATGAGCTTCTATACTATAATATTTTAGGATTTGTGACAAGATTGGAGAGGGTTATGTTACAATTAAATCATATAAAGAAGTCATTAGGCGGTAAGGAGATTCTTACCGATGTAAATTTTATTTTTAATAAAGGTCAAATTTATTCAATTTTAGGAAGCCTAGGTTCTGGTAGAACTACACTATTTGAGTGTATTTGCGAAGATATTCCAGTAGACTATGGCGAAATTATTACAAGAGCTAAGAGCACTATATTTTATGCCACAAAGCAGAGTGTTTTACCTATGTATATAACAGGTTATGAATACATAGAATTCCTTTGTTCACTTAATCCTGGCTCTTTAAAGCCTAATTATTATTTGGATAAGGTAGCGATTCCAGATGATATTTGGGGCAATTTAATATGTTATTACAGTTTTGAGCATAAGAAGTTATTACAGCTTGCTGCTTTCTTGATTCAGAAGCCTTACGTTATTTTATTTGATGAGCCTTTTGATTATTGCAGTGACGAATATATCAATCATTTCTTATCTGTACTTGATGAGATGAAGGATAACCATGTAATTATTATTTCTACAGGCTTACTTAAGATTTCAGAAAAGATATCAAAGGATACAGTAATTCTTAATAATGGAGAGCTTAACTTAGTTTCTAAGGATACTATGGCAATCCCTGAGATTAGACATGCTGTGCTTGATATTTTAGGGGAGGCAGAGAATGAAATTATTTAGAAAACTTTTTGCCGACAAGATTTTGCGTTTTTATGAAGGAACTAATAATGGAATTCGTATTATTTTAAAGTTTCCTTTCCTAAACTGGCATATTGATGAGGCTACATTTACTAACATGCCAAAAACCCGTAATGCTATTGGTATTATAATGCAGCTTTTCACAGTAATCGGTGAATTTTTAAGAAGATTTATCTACTTCTTATTACTTATATATGTACCTTTTAGATTGATATCTATTGTACGACCACTTGTAGCTACAGATCAGGAATTAGCTATGATTTTCATGTTTACAATGCTTTCCATTATCTGTGGTAGCTTGGCTAATACAACGCTTTTAGCCATGGGCGATAGGGACTATTTAATGATTCGAGTAATGCTTATTAGTCCATATCTTAATTTCTTAGGAAAATTAATTTATAAGATGATAACTGACTTTATTTTCTATTTCATCTTATTACTTATATTTAAGGTTTCAATTTATAACAGTTTGATGTTATGTTTACTTGTTATTTTCACAAGGCCAATTGGTGAAATGCTTGCAATTCTTGCCTTTGATAGACTTCGTTCCCTTTATGAGAACAGAAACCTATTTAATGGTACAGTTATGGCGATTTGCGTTATTTTAACTTATGGTCTACCACTAATTAATAGAAAGATTTCTATTAACTGGTTATACGTGACACATCCAGCAATCATCGTACTTTTCTTTATTATTGGCGCTGGTTCAATGTATTTCCTTTGGTGGTATAAGTACTACAGAGTTATTATTCGTGAGGCTATTCATCTAAAGCATGAAGAATAATTTTATTTGATTTTAGAGAGGTGATCTTATGGCGGCAAACAAGGATTTAGTAAAGAATATAATATGGCGAGTCCTTGTTGTGATGCTAGTCATAGGAGTTGCCTCTATTTTTATTTTTGAAATGTATAAAACTCACGTTCAAAAGAACATGGAATTCACTTCTAGATACACCTTTAGCATCGACATTGATAAGAATGGAAATGTTGTCACTTCTGAAGATGAAGAGGAGTCAGAGACTAGTTCTGATAATGAGAATACCTACAATTTTACATCTATGTCTACAACAACTGTAGCAGATACTTGGATTGATAGTTTCCTTAATCAATTTACTGGCGTTTTTGTTCCAAGAAGTAAGAAGCTTTCTAATGTGAAGATTAATGACACAACAATCCTAGATGAGTCAACTAGAACCTGTCTTATTTCTTTTAATGCAAATGTTGTCTCGCAAAGCTCAGAGTATTTCTCCACTTGGGATGGCGTAACCCTTAATGGTAAGCTAACCTGCGAGTGGGTTGTTACATTTTCATTAGTCGACCATTACGATAATACAGCAACAGTTTACGTCTCAGCCATTCAGACACCGGAAGATTACGGAATTTCTCAATACGACGAAAGCATTCAGAATTCCGCTTCCACAACAACTGTTACAAGTAACACTTCAACAGACGAGCTCTCTAGCTATAACATTAGCAATAGTATCCTCTATGTAAGTTACAACGGCAGTTCTAGCTATATCGTAGTTCCTGTGGATATTGAGAATTTAATTTATGATTCTTCAAGCTCTACAAGTTCTAGCACAAGCTCAAGTTCAAGTGATAAGGTGGTGCTTTCCACTAGTTACATGATAAGTCAGAGCATGACTGCCTTTGTCTATGGTGGTAAATCTGTCAATGGAAACTACGTGCCTCTATCTGTGATTTACTCTAATGATAAGGGTACTAACTGGACAACTTACGAGCTTAGTTCCACTCTTAATAGCGTGGATTTTGCCTACGTTAATTTTGTAGATACGACTAACGGATTTATTGTTGTAGGTTATGACAGTAATTACGATACCGGCGTTCAAAGCTCTATTATCTATAGAACTACGGATGGTGGCGAGACTTGGACAGAGATGGGTAATACCCCTCTACAGCACCCTATTAAGGGCGTTTTAACAACGGATAATAACACAATCTTTATTTGTTATTATTACAATGAAAATTATGTCTCTAACCTTTACGTATCACATGACGGTGGCACTACATTTTCTAATATCATCCTTGAAGACCAGGAACTTGATAGCTCAGCTGCAAGTTCAGGTTCCACAACTCTTACTTGGTCCGATGTTTACAAGGATGCACTAGTTCCAATACTAGAGGATGACTCAACCATTGTTGTCTATTTAAGTCAGGGGGATAATGCCACTTATAATGATGGCAAGACCGCTGCTAAATATGCTTCAAGTGATAATGGTGTAACTTGGAATTACGTAGGTCAGTTAGAAATTAATGTAACTGAATAAGACGACTAAATATATAAACTAATAGGTCATTTTTACTATAAATAATTAATTGCGTAGCACTTTACTGTAATAAAGTAACATGCTACGCATTTTTTTATAGACATGAAAATTTCCCCTTGAAAATTCCAATTAGTTATGATAATATCTATGAAAGTTTGATAAGAAAAAAGGCATTTTTGTGTCTTTTTTTTTGCGCAAATCTAGATTTTTAAATAAATCTTTTTATGTGACTTGTCAGACAGATAGCTATAAATATCTGCTTTTTTATAGCTATATTAATATAGAGTGAAAGGAAATTGGTGACATTGATGAAAGCTTTTTTAATTCTTGAAGATGGAACGGTATTTACAGGAACCAGCATTGGTTCGACAAAGGAAGTTATTAGCGAAATTGTTTTTAATACTTCCATGACAGGATATCTCGAGGTACTAACTGATCCGTCTTATGCGGGACAGGCTGTTACTATGACTTATCCGTTAATCGGTAATTATGGAGTATGTTATGAAGATATGGAGTCGTTAAAAGCTTGGCCAGATGGCTTCATTGTTAGAGAATTATCTCGAATGCCAAGCAATTTCAGAGAAGAAGATCCTATTCAGAAATTCCTTCTGGATAATGATATCCCCGGTATTTGTGGTATTGATACAAGAGCCCTCACAAAGATTTTAAGAGAAGAGGGTACAATGAATGGAATGATTACTACTAATGAGAATTATAATCTTGATGAAATTATCCCAAGATTAAAGGAATACACAGTTAAAGGTGTTGTTAAAAAAGTAACATGTAAAGAGAAATATGTTTTAGAGGGTAAAGGTCCTAAGGTTGCCTTACTTGACTTCGGTGCTAAGAAAAACATTGCTCGTTCTCTTAATAAAAGAGGTTGCGAGGTTACTGTTTATCCAGCATTCACTAAAGCTGAGGAGATTCTGGCAACAAATCCAGACGGTATTATGTTATCTAACGGTCCTGGAGATCCAAAAGAGTGCACAGAAATAATTGAAGAAATTAAGAAGCTTTATGCTAGCAATGTTCCTATCTTTGCAATTTGTTTAGGACACCAGCTTATGGCACTTGCTACAGGAGCTGATACATATAGACTTAAGTATGGTCATAGAGGTGCTAACCATCCAGTTAAGGATTTAGCTACAGGTAAGGTTTATATCTCTTCACAGAACCACGGCTATGCTGTAGATGAATCTACACTTAACGAAAGCGTCGCTAAGTCAGCATTTATCAACGTAAATGATAAGACAAACGAAGGTTTAGCATACGTAGGAAAGAACATTTTCACAGTTCAGTTCCACCCAGAAGCTTGCGCTGGTCCACAGGATACAGCATACCTATTCGATAGATTTATGGACATGATGAAGGAGGAAAACGCAAATGCCTAAGAATCCTAATATTAAGAAAGTTTTAGTTATTGGTTCAGGACCTATTATTATTGGACAGGCTGCAGAGTTTGATTACGCTGGTACTCAGGCTTGCCGTTCACTTAAAGAAGAAGGAATTGAAGTAGTATTAGTAAACTCTAATCCTGCTACAATCATGACAGATAAAGATATTGCTGATGAGGTTTATATTGAGCCTCTTACAGTTGAAGCCCTAAAGCAGATTATCTTAAAGGAAAAGCCAGATAGTATCTTACCTACACTTGGTGGTCAGGCTGGTCTTAACCTTGCTATGGAAATCGCTGAAACAGGCTTCCTTGAAGAACAGGGTGTAAACCTTATTGGTACAACAGCTCTTACAATTAAGAAGGCTGAAGACCGTTTAATGTTCAAGGAAACAATGGAAAAGATTGGTGAGCCATGTGCAGCTTCCCTCGTAGTTAATAACGTAGAAGATGGTGAGGCATTTGCAGCTAAGATTGGCTACCCAGTAGTTCTTCGTCCTGCTTACACACTTGGTGGTTCAGGTGGTGGTATTGCCCACAACGTAGCAGAACTTAGAGAAATTCTTGAAAATGGTTTAAGACTTTCACGAGTTGGTGAAGTTTTAGTAGAAAGATGTATCGCTGGTTGGAAGGAAATCGAATACGAAGTAATGCGTGATAGCAACGGTACTTGCATTACAATTTGTAACATGGAGAACATCGATCCAGTTGGTGTACATACAGGTGATAGTATCGTAGTTGCTCCTTCTCAGACACTTTCTGATAAGGAATATCAGATGCTTAGAACATCAGCTCTTAACATTATCGACGAACTCGGAATTACAGGTGGATGTAACGTACAGTATGCCTTAAATCCAGATAGTTTTGAATATTGTGTAATCGAAGTTAACCCTAGAGTTTCAAGATCTTCAGCTCTTGCTTCAAAGGCAACTGGTTACCCAATTGCTAAGGTTGCAGCTAAGATTGCTCTTGGATATAACCTTGATGAAATCAAGAATGCAGTTACAGGAAAGACTTATGCTTCCTTTGAACCAGCTCTTGATTACTGTGTAGTAAAGATTCCTAGACTTCCATTTGATAAGTTCATCTCAGCTAAGAGAACTCTTACAACTCAGATGAAGGCAACTGGTGAAGTTATGAGTATTTGTGATAACTTCGAGGGTGGTCTTATGAAGGCTATCAGATCTCTTGAACAGCACGTAGACAGCCTTATGTCTTACGACTTTACAGGTCTTACTGATGAAGAATTACTTGAAGACCTTGCAGTTGTAGATGATAGAAGAATCTGGAAGATTGCAGAAGGTTTAAGAAGACATATTAAGCCAGCTAAGATGCATGAAATCACAAAGATTGACCTTTGGTTTATCGATAAGTTACAGATTATTGTAGATATGGAAAATGCTTTAAAGAGAGGTCCTTTAACAAAGGAATTACTTGCTGAAGCTAAGAGAATTGAATTCCCAGATAATGTTATCGGTGAATTAACTGGTAAGACTGAGAAGGAAATTAAGGCACTTCGTAATGAATATAACATTCATGCAGCCTTTAAGATGGTTGATACATGTGCCGCTGAGTTTGATTCAGAAACACCTTACTACTATTCAGTATACGGTAGCCAGAATGAAGCTAGCGAAACACATGATAAGAAGAAGGTATTAGTACTTGGTTCAGGTCCTATTAGAATCGGTCAGGGTATCGAGTTCGACTTCTGTTCAGTACACTGTACATGGGCATTCAAGAAGGAAGGCTATGAAACAATCATTATCAACAACAACCCAGAGACAGTTTCTACTGACTTTGATATAGCTGATAAGCTTTACTTCGAACCACTTACTGCAGAAGATGTTGAATCAATTGTAGAACACGAAAAACCAGATGGAGCAGTAGTTCAGTTTGGTGGACAAACAGCTATTAAGTTAACAGAAAGCCTTATGGAAATGGGTGTACCTATCCTTGGTACTAAGGCTGAAGATGTTGATGCAGCTGAAGATAGAGAATTATTTGATGAAATCCTTGAAAAAACTCAGATTCCTAGAGCTAAAGGTCAGACAGTCTACACAGTAGAAGAGGCTCTAAAGGCAGCTAACGAGCTTGGCTACCCAGTACTTGTAAGACCATCATATGTACTTGGTGGACAGGGTATGCAGATTGCTGTAAGTGATGAAGATGTTGTAGAATTCATGGAAATCATTAACAGAATTAAGCAGGATCATCCAATCCTTGTAGATAAGTACTTAATGGGTAAGGAAATCGAAGTCGATGCAGTTTGCGACGGCGAAGACATTTTAATCCCAGGTATTATGGAGCATATTGAAAGAGCTGGTATCCACTCAGGTGACTCAATCTCAGTTTACCCAGCTAAGTCAATTAGCCCTAAGATTGTAGATATGATTGAAGATTACACAGGAAGACTTGCAAGAGCTCTTCATGTAAAGGGTATGATTAACATCCAGTTCATCGTATACAACGATCAGGTTTATGTAATCGAGGTTAACCCTCGTTCAAGCCGTACAGTTCCATACATCAGTAAGGTAACTGGTATTCCAATCGTTAAGCTTGCAACTCGTGTAATTAACGGTGCAAAGATTCGTGACTTAGGCTATGAACCAGGCTTACAGAAGGCTGCTGACTACTACGCAATTAAGATGCCTGTATTCTCATTCGAGAAGATCAGAGGCGCTGATATTAGCTTAGGACCAGAAATGAAGTCAACAGGTGAGTGTCTTGGTATCTCTAAGGACTTCGATGAAGCTCTTTACAAGGCATTTACAGGCGCTGGCGTTAGACTTCCAAAGCATAAGCAGATCATTATGACACTTGCAGATGCTGATAAGGAAGATGGTGTAGATATCGCTAAGAGATTCGAGGCTCTTGGATATAAGATTTACGCTTCAAGAGGTACAGCTAAGGTATTTAAGGAACATGGAATAAACGTTTACCAGGTTAACAAGATTGGCCAGGAAGCTCCAACACTCCTTGATCTTATCTTAGGCCATAGAATCGACCTTGTAATTGATACTCCTGAAAATGGTATCGAAAGAGCCCACGATGGTTTCTTAATCAGAAGATACGCCATCGAAACAGGTGTAAACTGCTTAACAAGCTTAGATACTGCACACGCACTTATCTCAAGTTTAGAGCATGCATTTAACAATAAAGACCTTTCAATCATCGATATTGCAACAATCGATAACAGAGGCAACTAATAAATCAGGGCCCCAAAGCAATTAAGCTTTGGGGCTTTTTTTAGCCTTCTGTTAAAGATAATAGTATTTTAATAAATAGTTTATTCTTTTACGTGGACTGACATTTTCTCTAATGATATAATTATATTAAATTTTAAATATTAGGAGATTTTATCTATATGAAGAAAAATATATTAGTTCTCTTATCTATGGGATTATTACTATTTTTGCAGGGCTGTAATTTTGCTAACCCAATGAACTACTTTAAATCAGCAGATTCTAGTAGATTAGAAGAGACAAGTGAAGAAGCAACCGAAGAGGAAACTAGTAAAAGCTCAAACTCTAGTGTAATTAACACTAACGAAACAAGTGCTACAAGCGAAGGTGAAACTACAGAAAGCACTGAAGCAGAGGTTAATACTGAAAGTTCTCTTTTAGTTTATTCTATTGGAAATGCAGTAAATACAGAGTCTAACTCACTTACATTAGAAGATAAAAACTACTCTGTAAACTATGCAAACTACGATATTTCAAACGCCAATGCACTTGAAACAGCAGATTTAATTAAGATTGAGACTGCAATTAATGAAAATTTAGCCTCTAATAACTACGTAATAGTAGTTACTAGCACACAGACTTGCGAGGAGTTGTCATATTTTCTTAATCTAACTCTTAGCTCAGAGAATAAGATAGCTGTCATTAGCACAGAAATCCTTGATAATAAGTATGCCCTTGTAGATAGCGATATTACAAACTATCTAGGTCAGCTAACTACAAGCGAGCTTTCAGGCAACATCTTAACTGCTAAGATTGGTGATTCTTTAGAAAATGTATCAACTAATCCAGTTTCAAATGAGAACAAAATTGATATCACAGACCTTAAGGATTTATCTTATGTTTCCATTGTCTATGACTATTTAGGCAACGACGGTTCAATCCTTGAAAAGGCTATATCAAATTCAGACGGTATAATTTTAGTTACAACTAATAAATCAGGCGAAGTCTCAGAAACTGCAAGCGAGATTATAAATTCTAACTATTCCGGAGTTCCTGTAATTATTGTTTCTGCAAATGAGAACACAGACCTAAGCAATTATCACACTCCAACACAGTCAAGAATTCTTTTATCTCTTGCACTTGCAAAGGGTGCAAACATGGATGAAATAAAGGATTACTTTACAACATATTAATGTAAATACTTTCAATAATGCGTATTTTATGTTATTCTAATACAGTAGGTTTAGGGGAAAAGGGCTAGTATTTAACCCTAAAGTAATAGATTTTTACAGACAATGATATACTAGCACTAGCTGCCTACAAGTAATAATGAAAGGCTTGCACAAGTTAGGGAGATGCAAGGGTGGTTTTTTATGGACGCTATTAAAGCTAAAGATATTACAAGACATATCTTTAAGGATGAAGATAAGGGAATCGAAATGATGGAGGGGCTTAATCTTTCAGATAGCATTGAGGTTATGACAAAGATAATTCCTGGGCTAGTTAATGCAGCTAAGGAAAAGGGCAATGTTAATGATGAAGGATACTTTAATAGTCTATATAAAATTTATAATAAGGTATTAGTTGAAAAATTAAAGAAGCAGGATCATCTTTGGATGGTTTACTGCGATACTACAGCTTACCCATATATGGTTGATGATGATTTAATCGTTCTTTACAATTATCACAATCACGAGAAGGTAGAACAGCAGTTAAAGAAGGCTGGCTACAAGGTTTCTTTAGGAATCGAAAGCCCAGAAACTTTCTTTAATGAAATTGGTCATATGTACCGTAACGGATATAAGAATATTCGCTTCACAGACGGTATTACAAATGACTATAAGATTTCAAGAGAAGAATTTGCGACTTATGATGCATTTTTCAAGAACGAAGACTATGTAACTAATCCAGGTCTTCAGAATTCCATGATTTCTTTCTTCCAGGAATTCAGAAAAGAAGGAAAGACAGAAACTAAGGAAGAAATCTTAAAGTCACACGAAGTTCTTATGTTTAAGGCAATGAAGAATGCTGAATACATGGTTCCATGTATCAAGGAAGAGACAGAAACTGAAGTTTCTATTTCACATCCATTCATTGACTTAACAGATAAGGTTTCCCATGCTGAAGGCGAGCAGATTATTTCAGTTCCTGTATTTACAGACGGTTTTGAAATGGACAAGTGCTACAAGGATCAGCACGAGAACATGCTTTACAAGTTCGAAGAACTCATTGACTTAATGGACGAACTTGAGGCTTCAGGTATTATTATTAATGCCTTAGGAATTAGCTACTTCCTATCTGTAGAGAATATGAAGAAGATTAATTCTGAATACTAATTAACAATTAACTGAATAAGCAATAACTACTATAGGTTGGCAAACCATAAATGCATGGGGTAGAGATGAGAAAAAGGGTAGATAAATTATTAATAGGAGTTATTATTACACTGGCACTTTTATTTTTAAGTGCCAGTGTATTTGCAATATACGCTAATCTTAAAGATTTCAATAATAAGAAGAATGACAATTCTGTTTTAGTAGACGTTGCTGCAGAAGAAGGCAATGTCTATATCACTGTGTCTAGCACTGAGGGTGAAACCACCAAAAAAGCAGAGCTAGAGAGCTTATCTAACATAGAAGATAGTTCTGAAGAAAATGTAAGTCTAACGGCAGAATCTACAAGCCAAAAAGAAGAAACCAATCCCGAAGAAGAAATTGAATATGGCCTCGATGAGGATCCAAACGACAATGGATATACAGATGCTGATGCGGATGCAGACATTAACACTAACAGTGACAGCATTGAAAATCTAGTACAAAATGTTCCTAAAATTAATAGTGAAAGTGAAGGAGCTAATATTATTATTCTAGATCCAGGTCATGGCGGCTCAGATCCTGGAAAAGACGTAGGTTCTGTATATGAAAAGGATATTAACCTTGCAGTTGCCTTAATTATACGTGATGTTTTAGAAAGCTCTGGCTATACTGTTTATATGACAAGAGAATCCGATGAATACATGTCTTTAAATGACAGAGTCTATTTTGAAAATCAGTATTACGACGCTTTATTTGTTAGTATTCACTGTAATTCTAATGTAAGTTCTTCTGTAAAAGGAATGGAACTTTATTATTACAATTCTAGCGAAGAAGCCAGTAGATTTGCCTATTATCTAGCAAGTTCCGGCTATAATATCAAAAGCATTTACAATGACTTTAGAGTTTTAAAATACGCAACCGAAAGTTCCCTTCTTATTGAACTAGGCTATCTTTCAAATGCTGCGGACTATAAATTACTAACTGATACAGGCTATCAATCAATAGTTGCTCATGATGTGGCAAATGCTATAATTTATACATTAAGCAATAAATAGAAAATCATTTATCTTCTATAATTGCTACATAAAAAAGTGCAAATGCACAAAAAATAGTAATGGCTATTGAAGTAAAAATAATTTAATGGTAAAATAGCATTACCAAAATACGTGCAATGCACAAAAACAAGGAGTAGCACTATGGAGATTAAGAGAGATTCATACCTTGAACAGTTAAAGATAAGAAAAGATAACGGAATGATTAAGATTATCACGGGAATCAGGAGATGCGGCAAATCATTCCTGTTATTTGTGTTGTTTAAGAAATATTTATTGGAAAATGGTGTAGATAATGACCACATCATTGAAATTGCTTTAGATGGCATTGAAAATGAGGAACTGAGAGATCCAAAGAAGTGTTATCAGCATATTAAAGAGCGGGTGGAAGATGACAGGAAGTATTATCTGCTCTTGGACGAAGTACAGTTTATGCCACGATTTGAAGAAGTGCTGAATAGTTTGCTTCGTATCAGTAACATTGATGTGTATGTAACCGGCAGTAATTCAAAATTTTTATCTAGTGATATTGTAACTGAATTTAGAGGCAGAGGAGATGAAATCAGAATTTATCCGTTGTCTTTTGCAGAGTTCTATGCGGCTTATGATGGAGATTATGATGATGCTTGGGAAGAATATATGATATACGGTGGTTTACCACAAGTGGCACAATTTTCTGTAGAACGCCAGAAAGCTGAGTATCTTAAAAATATTTTTACCAATGTTTATATCAAGGATGTGGTAGAGCGAAACAGAATTCAAAATGTTGATGAGATTGGAACTTTGGTGGACATTCTTGCTTCTGCCATAGGAGCACCTACCAATCCAACAAAAATATCAAATACTTTCAAAAGTGAGAGAGGTATCAATTACAGCAATAAAACTATATCCAATCATATTGATTATTTGACAGAGGCATTTTTGATTTCTAAAGCGAACCGGTATGATATTAAGGGGAGAAAATATGTAGGAGCCAATCTGAAATACTATTTTTCGGATATAGGACTTAGAAATGCCAGACTAAACTTCAGACAGCAGGAGCCGACTCATATTATGGAGAACATTGTTTATAATGAGTTGCTTGTGCGTGGCTACAATGTAGATGTTGGTATTGTGGATGTATTTGCAAAGAATAGTGACGGAAAGAGAGTTCATAAGCAGCTAGAGGTTGATTTTGTAGTAAACCAGGGCAGTCAGAGATATTACATTCAGGTGGCTTATGATATGACTTCTGAGGAAAAGCAAACACAGGAACTTAATTCACTTCGAAATATTCCGGATTCATTTAAGAAGATTGTTATAGTAAATGGAACAAAAAAGCCTTGGAGAAATGAGGAAGGCTTTGTAATCATGGGCATGAAATATTTTCTGCTCAATGAGAATAGTTTGGAGTTTTAGTATATAAGGAGATAATTATTTATTTTGCTGGCAATTTATCTTTATAATATTAGCCTCAAAAACTAGATTATATTTTGCCGATGTGGTAAAATATAATTACAAAGGAGATGCTAAAATGAAGTATTTATCAGTATCAGAGGCGGCAAAGAAAATTTCTGTATCAGAAAGAAGCATTAGAAATTATTGCCAAACTGGCAAAATATCTGGAGCAATTTTAGAAGGAAATAGTTGGAAAATTCCAGAAGATTTTAAGAAGCCAGAAAGAAAAAAAAGAAATACAGCAATACCAACTAAATTTATTGATCGCCTAAAATTTGAAAGAAAAGAAAAAATAAAAAATAGCATTTATCACAAGCTTCAAATAGATTTTACTTATAATTCAAATCATATTGAAGGAAGCCGATTAAGTCATGAACAAACACAATACATTTTTAAAACTAATACAATTGGAGTTTCTGATGAAGTAATCAATGTAGATGATGTAATTGAAACAAGTAATCACTTTGCTTGTATAGATTATATTATTGATAGCTATAATTATAAGCTAAATGAAAGCTACATTAAGAAATTACATTTTCTATTAAAGCAGGGAACTTCCGATTCTAGGAAGTCCTGGTTTAGAGTTGGTGATTATAAATTACTTGAAAATGAAGTTGGCGGACAAGAAACAGCTAAGCCTGAGGAAGTAAAAACTGCGATAAAAAATCTAATCAAAAACTATGAAAACAAGGATAATATTGGCTTAGAAGATATTATAGAATTCCATTATAACTTTGAAAAAATCCATCCTTTTCAAGATGGAAATGGGCGTGTTGGACGACTTATTATGTTTAAGGAATGCATTAAACACGACATAATTCCTTTTATAATTGAGGAAGATTTAAAACTGTATTATTACAGAGGGCTTCATAATTGGAATGAAGAAAAGGGATATCTGCTTGATACCTGTGGTTTAGCCCAAAACAGATTTAAACAGATTTTAGATTATTATAAATTAAAGATTTAAGGAGGGTTTTATCCCCTCCTCTTATTGATTCTTTTTTAACTTCGTTAAACACGGATTTAGCGAATATTATTCTTCACCTCTCTACTATTTATAATATTAATAACAATACGTAGTACTTATTTCTTATTTCTTATAATTATTATTGACTTAAAATATTTCAAACATTAATATGAAATTGTAGCAAATATAATTTATAAAGGGGGATAAATTATGCATATTTTATTTAATGTACTAATGGATGTAACTGCAGTTGAAGGGCCTGATGGGTCAACTTCAATTAGAATGTCTGGAGGAACAGACCCAAGTGCTTTGGATTTACCACTTCCATATTTAATTGTTGGATATGCAGTAATCATAGCATGTATTCTTTTTATTTTAGTAAAACTTGTAAAAGCAATTCGCCTACGCTTCTTTTCAAGGACAATTACAGTTAAAGCAAATATTGAGAGTAAGTTTGTTGAGGAATATGAAGATTATGACATGTTAAATGCTGGACGTGGAAAGCTTTACCTCCGCCCTAACAAAGGCATGTTTGAAAAAAACAAATCATATAGGGTTATCTTCAAAACAATAGATAATAAAACTGTTGATTTAGCTATGTCAAAAGATAATTATGAAAGATTAAATATTGGGGATTCAAAAACTCTTACCTTTAAAGGTAAAGATTTTATTGATTTCAAATAAGCTAAATTTTAAAACAATTTAAACACACAATTCTAAAAATTATATTTTTAGAATTGTGTGCATTTTATTTTAGCTTTATTTTTTATAAACTACCACTCTCCTGTAAGCTGTTCTAATCGATTTTTTTCAAAGTTTTTTGGATTTTATCGATTAGAGTCACTATCTATAATATATATTTTATACACCGCACTTAATTCAAATCATTTTTATTAAAATCAATTTGAATTAAATCGATCTAAAAAAAGATACAATGACTTTCTAACTCCAGCCTTCTAATCCAGCGTTTTTAATTGCTGTCATCATTCTCTTTTTCACACCTGGAGCATGTTCATTTATCTCCTTTAAAAGCTCTCTTACGTAGGTTCTATTTGTTGTTTTGTCGTAAGGACAAGGATTCTTTTCTATTGGTAATTTATACTTATTTTTAAAGCCCACAATATCCGCAACTGGTGCATATATAAGAGGTCTTATAACCGTTAAATTGCAATCATCAAATTTTGTAACTGGCCAAAAGCTACAAAATCTACCTTCATATATTAAAGCCATCATCATAGTTTCAACCACATCATCCATATTGTGAGCATAGGCGATTTTATTGCAATTATTTACAAGGGCTTCAGTTTTAAAGGCACCCTTTCTTAGTCTAGCGCAAAGGGAGCACTCACCATTTTTAACCATGCCAGCAATTTTAGTTTTAACTCGAATATATTCCACATCAAGTTCCTTACATAAGTCCTCTAATTTAGATGTGTCAAAGCCCTCATAACCTAGGTCTATTGTGATAGCTACTAAACTAAATTTCTTTGGATAAAATTTTCTTAAACCCGCAAGGGCATACAAAAGAGTTAAAGAATCTTTTCCACCAGATATTCCAATGGCAATTCTGTCCCCATCTTCTATCATCTTATAATCATCAAGAGCTTTTCGCACATAGCTATATAATTTCTGTAATTTCATACTAACCTCAAATTAGTCTAAATCTATAATTCATCTACTATAATTCGTCTACTATAATTCATCTATATCCCCATCAAGCTTTGGCAATCTAATAAAGAATATCATTGCCATTACAAGGGCTGGTACAAATGTTAAAACGTAGGCAACGGGCTGTGCTTCCTGAATTCCTGCAAGGCCTCTAATTTTAGCCAAGATAATTAATGTTGGTATGAAAAATATACCACTTCTTAAGGCTGATAAAACTGAGGCTCTTAGTTTGTTGCCTGTAGTTTGGAAAAGCATTTCCGTAACTACTGTAATAGGAACGAAAAGAAGTGTCAACATCTGAAGCTTTAAAGCTCTTGTTCCAATTTCAATAACCTCAGGATCATTTCTAAAAATTCCAATTAGACCGTCTGCATTCACAAGCACAATGGATAAGCCAATAATTACTAAAAGCTCTGCCATAAAGAAAGTAAATACATAGGCTTTTCTTAATCTAGAATACTTCTTAGCTCCATAATTAAATCCACTAACTGGCTGGAAGCCCTGACCAATACCAATGGCAACAGACATTACAAAGAATACGATTCTTGAAACGATACTCATGGCAGCAACTGCTCCATCGCCATAAACTGACGCCTGAGTATTAAGTAGCACTGTAGCCACACTGTTTAGGCCCTGTCTTAGTAAACTTGGAAAACCTGTTGTCATAATATTTAGAATAAAATGGACATCTGCCACAAAGTTTTCTTTCTTAAGCTTAACAATAGTCTTGCCTCTAATAAACATGCTAATAAGAATTGAAAAACTTACTAACTGACTAAGGGCTGTTGATAAACCAGCACCAGCAATTCCCATATTTAAGCCAAACATAAGGATTGGATCAAGGGCCATATTAAGAACTGCTCCTGTCATAAGGCCCACCATACCAAGGGCTGCCTTACCCTCATAACGAAGAATGTTATTAAGAGTTAGGGAACTTGCCATAAAAGGTGATGCAAATAAAATAAAGATTATATAGTCTTTTGCATAAACTGCAATAGTATCTGTACTACCAAGTAGCACTACTAACTGGTCAAGAAATGGTAGACCAATAATTATGAAAATAATTCCAAAAAGAAAAGAGCAAGTAAAACCTGTTGTTGCTGTCTTACTTGCATTTTCAATATCTTTACTACCAAGACTTCTAGATAAAATACTTCCAGAACCTTGGCCAAACATAAAACCAAATGCTTGAATAATGGCCATGAAACCAAAAACCACACCTACTGCTCCACTTGCTGAAGTACCAAGCAAACCAACGAAAGCAGTATCTACCATGTTATAAATATTTGTTACAAGCATACTTATAACTGTAGGAACTGAGAGTCTAAGTATAAGTGAAGGAATTGGTGACTCCGCCATTTTCTCGTAATAAGTCATTTTTTTAATCGAACTCATATTAAATTAACTCCTTTATATATACACTTATATTATCCTCTCATAAAAATTTTAAGTCAATAAAAGCCTGTAGTTTTAAGAAAAACTTTAAAAAACAACGAACTTACTCCATATTCTTTAAAGCATCTGTCATTGGAATCCTCTTTATAAGCTTAAAGCAAACTAAAGCTGCCACAATAAAGCCCACAAAAGCAAGAAGGCCAATCTTTAACATTGAGGCATAGCCTAAATAATAAGAAAGCCAGCCATCCATAGTCTTTAAATACCATCTCCAAACCTGAGCCATAAGTATATCTGCAAGGAATACGCTGATGGCAATGGATACAAATGCAACAATTCCCGTGGCCATAATGTAGAGGCTTGCGATTTCACCATTTTTAAAACCAAGAACCTTAACCATGGAAATTGAAAGGGAATTTCTTTCAGTGATTATCTTAGTTAACACGATTACAAGAAGGGCTGAAACAATAACAAGCACCACTCTAAAGAAGCCCATCATACCACCCATGGAGTGATCTAGCTGTCTTGAAACCTTTGTTATGTCCTCCTCATCAATAACGCTAACGATATATTTATCCTCAATGTCAGTTATTTCTTCATCAGAAAGGAAACCAGTATATGAGCCTTCCTCCAAATCAAAAGTCTCATTATAGGCATCGTTATCCATAAAAATACATAATGCACCCTGATAGTCATAAATTCCTACTATTTCAAAATCATAAGTCTTATCTCCATACTTTTCCTTTAAACTAATACTATCTCCAGTCTTTAAATGGAATTTATCTGCATAACAACTTGATACATAGACTTCATTTTCAGATAAATCCTTAGAAAAGTTAATGTAATCGTTATCCTTTAGGACCCCGTAAACTCCAATAGGCTCAGAAACTCTTACGCCGTCTGTGGTCTCAAGACTTGTGTAGCTATACTTTTTAGCGTTTTTGGTTTCTGTTGTAATTTCCTTGCCATTTTCATCAATAGTAGTTTTTAAAACGTATTGATAGTTGGCAAACATCTCTTCCACGCTAGTCTTTTGATATTGATGGATAGTTTCTGGCATAGCAGTTGCAAATGTAAGTAAAAATACTACAAAGAAAAGACCGAGGGCTAAAATTAAGTAACCACCAGCATTTTGAAGCATGATTCTTAGACGGAATCTCTTCATAAATTTCCATCTAGGAAGTCGAATAGCTTTTGATCTCTTACTTCTACTTAAGTTTCCACGAAGGAAGTTTAAAATATCCATGCGAATCTTTGATACGATTACAAGGAAATTAACCACTAGCATAATCACAACTGGAATCAAAGTTGTATATATAAAGGCATCCACGCTCCAAACTGTCTTGTAAGTTGGAAGGGAATAGCTATTGTAATAAAGGGACACGGCTACATTTTTCAAATAAGTATAGCCAAGAATGTTACCAAAAATCGCTGCAAGGAAAGTCACAAGACTTGGAATAAAAAGATAATGTCTTAAAATTTCACCCCTTGTATAGCCTGAAGCCCTTAAAGTTCCAATAGTTGTAGCCTCTTTATGAATTGTATTTCTTGCACTAACTGCAAAAATAAAAGCAATTACAATTACAAAGACAATTAGTAAAATGTAACTCATGCTTAAGTCCCCTTCTAAATCATCAGGGGCAAAGTTAATGCCGTTATTTAAGTAAGCTGGAACAAAGTCCACAATGTTGTTTTCATTGCCAAGAGTACTATCAAAATAGCAAGCCTTCACCTCAGCTACCACATTTTCTAATAAATCCTCTGCCTTTTCCTTAGCTTCAGTATCATTAACAGGTGTTTCATTATACTTATAAGCATATGAAAATTTCTCATTATCATCAATATTTTCATAAGCCTCATCTATAACAACAGCAACATTAAAACTTAATGCATCAAACATAAAGTCTGAATTATTCTCATAAAGACAAACATAATCTGGAAGTGAAATAAAGCCAGTTATTGTAAATGCATTGTCATCTACATATACTGTATCTCCTATTTTTAAATCATTATTATCAGCATGCATTCTATCAATAGCAATTTCTGAATTTGTGGATGGAAGCTTTCCTTCCATAAGACAAGCTTTATCAACATTCAATCGATTTTTAAAGACTCTGACTGTGGCATCTTTCTCACCGTCATTATCATTATCCTGACTGCAGTCCTTATAGAATTCCTCATAAAGGCTAATGTCATAACTTTCTAACTTTTCCTTTAAATCAGAACTAAGCTCTGACTCAAACTGAAATCGACCATCTTCTGTATTATATTCTTCATAACTGCCATTTAAAGCCTTCATCATACTTTCATTTCCAACAAACATTGCTGAAACAAAGCCAATAACAAGGGCTAGAATAAGAAATAGGCTTAAGTTCTTTAGCCAATCTTTCTTTAATTCTCTTTTATATCTTTTACGTAAAGGATTCTTCATATTCTGCCTCCTCTACCATTCTAGCTTGTCAGCTGAAATTTTATTGTTGTTAGTAATATTCTCTCTAATATTGCCATCAAGTAGCTTAATTGTGTGATCTGCCATAGCTGAAATCGCTGCATTGTGAGTAACCATAACAATGGTGTTGCCATACTTTTTATTCACATCTTCAATAAGCTTTAAAATTTCTTTTGATGTGTTAAAATCTAGGGCTCCCGTAGGTTCATCGCAAAGTAAAATGTCTGGATTTTTCACAATAGCTCTACCAATAGAAGTTCTTTGCTGTTGTCCACCAGATAGTTGATTTGGTAGCTTATATCTGTGCTCCCAAAGGCCAAGGGTCTTAATTAAATCATCAATATCAAGAGGATTATCTGAAAGGTAAGCACCTACCTCAATATTTTCCTTAACATTAAGATTAGGAATTAAGTTATATAGCTGGAAAACATAGCCCAAATGCTTACGTCTATATAAAGTAAGTGACTTCTCATTCATGTCCTCTAGTTTGTCGCTGTTAATTGAAATGTAGCCTGAATCAGCTGTGTCGATACCTCCAATAATGTTTAGAAGTGTAGATTTTCCCGAACCTGAAGGTCCAAGTAAAACGCAAAATTCTCCCTTTCTTACTTTAAAGGAAAGACCCTTTAGTACCTCTTGCTTTGAGTCTCCTTCCCCGTAAGATTTAAAAAGATTATTAATCTCTAAAAAATGTTCTTCTCCCATAAAGTCACTCCTTATTAAATTTTTCATTTTAGTCAAATGTAAAAAAACTAACTATAATAAAACAAGGTAAACTTGCCTTACTAAAGTTAGTTTAGTCTAATTGTATTTAACTGTCAATAAATTGAAGAAACAATATACATCAGTATATCTCTTTATTTCTTCCAATCTTATTTTTTGAAAAAATTTTATCGAAATGTCCTTTTTTTACATTTAAAAATGAGTATGTCTTAAAATTACATTCTAAGAAGCAATTCTTTTTCTACTACCTCACCATTTCTAATGTACTGTCTTGGAACTCGCTTGCTTACTGCACAAGTTAATTCGTAAGGAATTGTTCCGGCAAGTGCTGCAAGTTCATCTAGCGAATTATTTTCACCAAAAATCTCAACCTCTGAACCTACATCTACTAAAGGCTTGTCAGTAATATCAATCATGCACATATCCATGCAAATCTTACCACGCTGTGGTGCAAGACCCTGCTTAGTCATAAGACTACACTTATTAGAAAGGCTTCTAAAGAATCCATCAGCATAGCCATAAGGAACTACGCCTATTCTTGTCTGCTTGTCTGTTACATAGATTCCGCCATAACTAATAGCTGTTCCTGCAGGATAAATCTTAATTGTGCTAATTGTAGTCTTAAGTGTCATAGCTGGCTTAAGACCCCATTCTCTTGCAAATTCGCCATAACCATATAGAAGTAAACCTGGTCTTACCATATCAAGATAAGTTTCCTTAAATCTAACTGTGGCTCCTGTGTTAGCGCAGTGTCTAATAGCAAATTTTCTACCAAGCTTTTCCTCAACTGCTGTAATTACATCAGTAAAGAGCTTGAACTGGTGCTTAGTATATGCATCATTCTTCTCACCAAATTCATCAGCTACTGCAAAATGTGTAAATATACCTTCCACATCAAGGCCTGGCATATTGCATGCTTCTACTATACCTTCAACACCTGTACCAAAGCTTTCATTATCGCAAAGATAACCAAGTCTAGACATACCTGTATCCACCTTAATGTGAACCTTTAAATTACCACCACACTTGACTGCCTCTGCACTGTACTCTACAGCTTTAGCCTTACATGTAACTGCCTGAGTAATATTATACTTAATAAGTCTTTCCACCTGTTCCTTAGGTGTATGACCAAGAATTAAAATAGGCATAGTTACATCATTAACTCTTAATTCTAGAGCTTCATCTATACTACTAACTGCTAAATAATTAGCACCTAGTTCCTGTAAAAGTTTTCCAACTCTTATACTGCCATGACCATAGGCATCCGCCTTTACAACTCCTAAAAACTTAACATCTTCTCCAATATGTTCTTTAATAGTTTTGTAGTTGTAGGCAATAGCATCTAAATTTATGTTAGCCCATGTACGTCTTAATGTAGATTCCATAAATCCTTCTCCTTAATAAATTAAATCTCAAACCATTATAGTCCTATGCTAATAAATTATCAAACGGACTAGTTCTGAAATTTTGATAGAGTTTTTTTATTCATCATAACAAGAAGAGTTGTAGTTTCTGTGATAATTTCATCAGGATCTACACTGCCCTTTATCTTACCCTGATTAAGGGAAATAACGTTTACACCATATTTTTTACGAAGATCTAACTGCTTTAAGCTCTTACCAATCCATTCCTTTCTTGGCTGAAGTTCAACTATACAAATATCATCATCAAGCTCGTAAAATTCCAAAAATCCACTAGACACAAGACGTCTTGCTGTTCTAAATCCACTTTCCTCTTCTGGATATACAATTTCGTCAGCACCAATCTTTTCAAGTACTGAACCCATTCTCGCAGAACCAGCCTTAGCTACCACGTGCTTAACGCCACTTTCCTTAGCTACCATTACACACATAATACTAGCCTCAAGATTCATACCCATACATACAATAGCGCAATCAACATTAGAAATACCAAGCGCCTTAATATTATCAGCATCTGTAAGGTCTGTTGCTGCTGCCACAGAAACCCTTGAAGAATAATCCTCAATTATTTCCTCATCATTATCAACTACCATAACATCTGCATCACTTTCTATTAATTTATCAGCTACGGCCTGTCCAAATTTTCCTAAACCAAAAACTGCATATGAATTATATCTCATTATAAACTCCTTTCCTTATCCCACAATAAACTTACCCTTTGCATACTTAATATCATTTTGATCTGAATGTGAAGTTGCAAAGAATAGTGCCATTGAAAGAGTACCAATTCTACCTGCATACATTCCAACTATAATAATAGCTCTACCTATTAAATCAAGATTTGCTGTAACAGATCTAGATAAGCCTACTGTACCTGTTGCACTAAAGACTTCATAAGCCGCATCTAGTGCAGATATATTTTCAAAATGTATCAAAAGAATTGTAAGCATCATAGTAAATGTTAAGCTAAAAGTAATAATAGCAGTCGCCTTATTAATAAGGTTATAAGATACTCTCTTTCCATAGATAACATTTTCATTACGATTTCTAATAAAGGCAAAAGCATTAAGTGCAATAACAAAAACTGTCATAGTTTTCACACCACCGGCTGTACCTACTGGAGAACCTCCAATAAACATAAGAATGCATCCCACTATACAAGAAGTAGATTTAAGTCCATCCTGTGCAATAGTTGCAAAACCTGCAGTTCTATAAGTAACTGACTGGAAGATTGACGCCATAATCTTATTAGGAAGAGACATATTTCCAATAGTAGCTGGATTATCCCATTCAAAAACAAGGGTAGTTATTGCGCCAAAAACAATAAGCCCTAGAGTTAATAAAACAACTACCTTAGTATGTTCATTTAATCTTCTCCATATATTCCTAAAAGAAATCTTCCTACTAAAGGCCTTCTTAGTTACATAAATAACATCAAACCATACCACATATCCAATACCACCTAGAATAATAAGGGTAATTGTTACAATATTAATAAGGTAATCATTATAATAATTCATTAAAGAGTTAGAGCCTAAAACATCCATACCCGCATTACAAAAAGCAGATACAGCATTAAAGATAGAAGCCCAAATACCCTTAAATAGCCCAAATTCTGGTATGAAACGAATCATATAAAGAAGAGCTCCAATAGCTTCAACTAATAAGCTGCCCTTAACTACTCTCTTTAAGAACTTAATAAGTCCTTTAATAGAGTCTAAATTATAGTAATCCTGAATAAGAATTCTAGTTCTAAGGCTAAACTTCTTTCTTAAAGCCATCATAAGCATAGAATAAATTGTGATAACTCCAAATCCACCAATCTGGATTAATACAAGTATTATAATCTGACCAAAGAGTGTCCAATGGGAAAATGTATCTACAACTACAAGTCCCGTAACACATATTGATGTTGTAGAAGTAAAGAGAGCTGTTGAAAATGTTGTAGTCTCTCCCTTAACAGTAGCTGCCGGCAACATAAGTAAACCGGCACCTACTAAAATTGCTACTATAAAACCCAATAAAATTATTTGGGTAGAAGTCATGTGTTTTGATATTTCCGAATTCTCGTATACGCTTTTCATTTGAAAAAACTCCTATTATCTAATTATTTAGATAATAGCACATGTTAGACTAGTAGTAAAGAAACTTAACTTTTTTAAATATAGTATATATACATTAGTATAGGAAATTATATTTATCTTTGGTAAAACTTCTTATGCAAAAACCTCTTCTGCAACTTCCTTTACAAGCTTAAGCTTCTTCCATTGATCTTCAAAATCTAGCTTATTTCCAATTTCACAAGAGGCAAAGCCGCACTGTGGGCTAATTGATAATCTCTCAAGTGGAATGTACTTTGTAGCCGCCTTAATTCTTTCAATTAAAGCTTCCTTTCTTTCTAGGCTTGCTCTCTTTGTAGTAACAAGACCAAGGACTACATTTTTGTCCTCACTTACATACTTTAAAGGTTCAAAGCCGCCACTTCTTGCGTCATCAAATTCAAGATAATAGCTATTTACATTTTCACCGGCAAATAAAACTTCTGCTACCGCATCGTATGGGCCGGAATTAGCATAAGTTGAATGGAAATTACCACGGCAAATGTGAGTTGTAATATCCATATCCTTTGGAAGTGCGTCAATTACTGCATTGTTTAAGTTCTTATGGAATTCCTGAATCTTTACTGATTCCTCCTTTGACACTCCATAAGCTAAATGTCCCTTGTCATCTGCAAGCATGCCCCAAGTACAGTCATCTAGCTGTAAGTGTCTGCAGCCTGCATCGTATAACTGCTTGCAAACTTCAGTGTAGGCAGAAATTAAATCCTTCGCCAATTCATTTTCATCCTTATAAAACTGAAGGCTAGGTTCTCTAAGCACTGGCATCCAAAACTGAGCAAAAACCTGGGCTGGGGCTGGAATTGTCTGTTTTGCAAATGTATTCTCATCCTCAAAGTTTTGTACAAACTTGAAATGCTCCACAAAAGGATGCTCCTTAGGTGCTCTAAACTTTCCAGTTAAATAAGTATCATCAATCATTGCTGCCTCATCATGGAAAGGAAGGCCTGTAGCTGTCTTTTTATGGCCTACTCCCTCAAAGCCCCACATAAAGTCAAGATGCCAAGTAGCTCTTCTAAACTCACCATCAGTAATAACTCCATAGCCTAATTCCTTCTGCTTATCTATAAGTTCCTTTATACACTCATCTTCTACTTCTTTTAATTCTACTTGATTAATCTTTCCTTCCTCAAAGGCAGCTCTTGCTTCCTTTAACTTCTCTGGTCTTAAAAAACTTCCTACGTAATCAAATTTTAATCTTTTATCTGCCATAATTACCTCCAAATCTGTTTAATTGTATACATTTTAATTGATAATTTCTTATAAATGAAATACAATAAATCTAGCTTTGTGATAAATTTTTTCTATGGAAATTATTTTTAGTTTAAACCGGAGGTGCATCATGACTCTAAAGCAATTAGAATACATTGTTACTGCTGCCAAGCTTGGTAACATTACAGAAGCTGCCAACAAACTCTTCCTATCACAACCTAGCCTTACCCATGCAATTCTAGAACTAGAAAAGGAAATGGGAATTACCATATTTAATAGAAAAAATAAAGGTATCACTGTAACAAAAGAAGGGGAGGAATTTTTAGGCTATGCAAGACAGGTGCTAGAACAGGCCAACTTACTTACTGAGCGCTACACCGCCATTAGTAATAGAAAGCCAAGATTTTGCGTATCCTGCCAGCACTACTCTTTTGCTGTAAATGCTTTCGTTGACGTAATTAAAGAATATGATAGTAATCAGTACGACTTCATTTTAAGAGAAACACAGACAAACGAGATCATCTCAGATGTGGCAAATCTAAAAAGTGAAATCGGCATAATCTACTTATCAAAGGAGAATAGCGACGTACTAACAAAGCTCTTTAAGAAAAACGACCTAATCTTTGAAGAACTAATTAAGACCACTCCTCATGTCTTTATTGCTAATAGTCACCCCCTAGCAAAGAAGGATAAGCTAAGCCTAAAAGATTTAGAGAACTACCCTTATCTATCCTATGAGCAAGGAGACTATAACTCCTTCTACTATTCAGAAGAATTATTAAGTTCTATAGATAGAAAGAAGAACATTATGGTTCGTGATAGAGCCACCCTCTTTAACCTAGCTGTAGGTCTTAATGGCTACACTGTCTGCTCAGGTATTATTAGTAAAGAGCTAAACGGCGGTAATATTATTTCAAAACCCCTTATATCAGATGAGTTTATGAGTATTGGTACTTTAAGAAAGAAAGGGCTGGTATCCTCTATATATGGAGAGGCTTATTTAGAGGCCATAAGAAAATATATCTAAACAATAATATATTAATTGACAAAAAAATCATAAAACAATAATATAGTTATGTTGCTAAATTGTTTATGAGGAATGTAAAATGGATAATTCATTTAAAAACAGACTTAAAGATTTCATAAAACTTCTATTAATGATAATTTTTTTCTGTATCATTTTATCCATAACAAGAATTGGATGTCCAATAAAATTTATAACTGGAATTTCCTGTCCTGGATGTGGTATGACAAGAGCTTGGATTTATCTTTTACATGGAGATATACACTTAGCTTTTTATTATCACCCTCTTTTTTTCTTAGTTCCAATTGCTTTCTTAGTAACATTTTTAAATGGCAAGTTTATAAGTAAGTATCGTAATATCATATTGTTATTAATCTTACTCGCTTTTATTCTTGTCTACATTATAAGGATGGTATCCGGTGACAACGAAATTGTTACATTTCATCCATCCAATAATATTATTAATCGCATACTGCGAAATATGAGGAGGTAAAAGGAATGTTTTGTGTCAATTGTGGTTCAAAAGTAGAAGGCAACGAAAAGTTTTGTCCTAATTGTGGTGCGCCAATTAATGCAAACAATAATAACAATGCCAACTACAATACAAACAATTCCAATGAAGGTTTTAACAACTTCACAGATAGCGTTAATCAAGCATTTGATAATGCTGAACAAAGTTTAGGTAGTGCAGTAAATGATGTAAAACAATCATTTAACAATGCAGGTCAGCCATATAGAGGTGAAGCCCTTAACACTAACCGAAGCTTATTAGGTTACATCGTTTTATCAATAATCACTTGTGGCATTTACAGTTATTACTTTATTTACAAATTAGCTTATGATGTAAATATTGCTTGTGACGGTGATGGAGAAAAAACTGGTGGCTTAGTTGCATTTATAGTTTTATCTTTCATTACATGTGGTATATACGCTCTTATTTGGTACTACAAATTAGGTAATCGTCTTGCAGAAAATGCACCAAGATATAATCTACATTTCAGTGAAAATGGTACAACTATACTTATGTGGTACCTTTTCGGTGTTATATTATGTGGCATAGGTCCATTTATTGCAATGCATATCTTAATTAAAAACACAAATAAGATTTGTTCAGCTTACAACTATTCTAGAGGATTAGTCTAATCAAAATAAATAAGATTATAATCAAAAAGGCAACTACTTAGTATTACTAAATAGTTGCCTTTACTAATTAATTTCTTTTGCTTATCAATATCCAATAGCAAGCAATTCTAGAGCTCATCCAAAGCCTCATCCAGCTTTGTTAGATACTCCTTAAATTGTAGCTTTTCCTCTAAACTAAAGTCCTTTGTGGCACTTTTATTATTATCAGATAGAAGTTCTGAGACTTCCTTGTGAAAAGAAAGTGCTAGTTTTGTAGGATATACGTGATTAATTCGCTTATCCTTCTCATCTTTTTCTCTATAGATATAGCCCTTATCTTCTAAGCTTTTTAGAACTCTAGCAGTAAAGCCTTTATCAACGTACACGTATTCAGATATCTGCTCTTGCGTAAAACCCTTGTTATTACATATGGCCATATATATAGGAAATTCTCCAGCAGTAAGATTATACTTTGTCATCATTTTCGAAATCTTAATCTGCTGCTTTCTTGCTATGAAAGCAATAAGTCGAAGTATTCTTACATTTTCATCCATAATAATAAATCTCCTCTAATTCTGCATTCTAGTTAGTCTCTTAATCTCCCTAAAGGCAAAGACCCCTGAAACTATGGCTGCTACTAAATCTGCCACTGGTCCTGCAAACATAATACCATCAATCTTAAAGAATAATGGAAGGATTAAAAGTAGTGGCAATAGGAAAATAATCTGTCTTGTAAGGGATAAGAAGCCACCAATCTTTGCCTTTCCAATAGCTGTAAAGAAATTCGAGCTTGTAAGCTGTAGGAAATTAAGCATTGTAAAGAATAGATAGATTTTAAAATATCTCACTGCAAATAGGTAGTAAGTCTCGCTTGTTCCCTTGCCAAAGATAGAAATAATCTCTCTTGGGAAGAAGAAGAATAAAACCCATGCGATGCAAGATATAATAAAGCTTACTCTAATAGTCTTTTTGTAGACCTCAATAACTCTGTCATATTTTCTAGCGCCGTAATTAAAGCTAGCAATAGGCTGCATTCCCTGAGACATACCAATGACAAAGGATAGATAAACCTGATTTACCTTTGTGGCAATACCAACTACTGCAATAGCTGTCTCTGCCCCATAAATTGAAATTGCCCCGTAATACTTTAGAGAATTATTTAAAACAATCTGTACAAGCATCATGGCAAGCTGATTTATAAAAGGCGCCACCCCTAGAGATATGGTTGGGAAAATGTATCTTGTCTGCATACGGAAATGCTTAAGCCCTAAATTCACCGACTTAGTATGGGCTAAATAATAAATTACAAATAGGCAAGATACGCACTGGCCAATTACTGTGGCAATAGCTGCACCTGCCATGCCGTATCCCAGTACAAATACAAAAAGAGCATCAAGTATAGTATTAACAATAGCGCCTACTAAGTTACAAAGCATACTAATCTTAGGTCTGCCATCAGCTCTAATTAAGTGTCCACCTGTGGTTGTAAGAATTAGCATTGGAAAACCTATTGCTGTAATTCTAGTATACTCACAAGATAGTGGAAGGATTGAACTAGATGCTCCAAAAAATGTAAGCATAGGTACCAGAAAAATCTCAGCAATAAAAGATAGCACAATACCACAAATAAACGCTGTTATTGCTGCATTTCCCATAAAATATTCTGCCATATCCTCTCTTTGCTTACCCATATGAATATTAAAAGTTGATGCTCCTCCTATACCAAATAAAAGAGCAATGGCTATACATGACGTAGATAGAGGGAAAGCAATATTAGTTGCCGCATTACCTAACTCTCCCACCTTCTGTCCAATAAAGAACTGATCCACTATGTTATATAGGGAACCTACAAGCATAGACACAATGCTTGGAATTGCAAAGCTTCTAATAAGCTTGCTTACTGGCTCCACAGCAAGTGGATTATTATTAAAATTTACCTCTTCCTTCATAAAATAAAACTCCTATAAACATTTTTTTCATCAATGATAATATTTTATATTAGTTGACTTGTCAACCTTTTTCTCTATAAAAGATTGAAGGAAATTAAGATTAATGGTAAACTAATTCATGAAGGGCATTTGCTAAAGAAAAGCTTATATTTATGCCCCTTGCCTAGCCTTAAGTAAGCTAGTAAATTAAACAAAACGGAGGAAAATTTTATGTGGAAAGAACGTAAAAGATTATGGTGTGGATTGCCTTGGACTTTTACAGTATATAGCGGAGACGATCAAAGACTCTTTGTAGAAACTGGTTTCTTTAACAAGAGTCAGGATGAATGTCGTCTATATAGAATTCTTGACATTTCAGTTACAAGATCATTTGGTCAAAGACTTTTTGGTCTTGGTACAATAAAGCTTTGTACATCAGATAAAACACTTGGTGATTTTGAAATTAAGAATATCAAACACGTTATGGCTGTAAAAGAAGAATTATCTCAGGCTGTTGAAATTATGCGTGATAAGAAGAGAGTAACTAGTAGAGAGTTCCTCGGGCATGAAGAAGATGAACATGATATGCTTGATGGAGACTATGAAAACTAATGAATAAAGAATCATCAGTCTTTACAAAGCCTTGGCTTGTGTTTATTCTAGCGCTACTCTGTTGTTTTTTATGGGGTAGCGCTTTTCCATGCATTAAGATTGGTTATAAGCTTTTTAATATAGACTCTACTGATACAGCTTCCCAGATTCTTTTTGCAGGAATTCGTTTCTTCCTAGCCGGTATCCTTACAATTACCATTGGAAGTTTAATTGATAGACGTTTTCTTTTTCCAAAAAAGGGTTCCTTTAAAATGATTTCAACCCTAAGTCTTTTCCAGACTATTATTCAGTACTTCTTCTTTTATGCTGGCCTTGCCCATGCATCAGGAGTTAAGTCATCAATCATTAATAGTATGACAACCTTTTTTGCCATACTAATCGCTTGTCTTGTAAGAAAGCAGGAAAAACTTACTATTTATAAGATTCTTGGATGTTTCCTTGGAATCGCAGGTGTTGTAATCGTTTCATTATCAGATGGCGACTTTGGTTCAAGCTTTGCCCTAAACGGCGAAGGCTTCATCCTTATTGCTGCTGTCTCTTATGCTATTTCATCAGTACTTGTAAAGGAATTCTCCCTTAAGGAAAATCCTGTAGTACTTAGTGGCTATCAATTCCTAATTGGTGGCCTTGTTATGATAATTGTTAGCTTAATCCTTGGCGCTAGTATTTCAGTAAATTCTGTTGGCGCTGTGATTCTTTTAATTTATATGGCTATGATTAGTGCTGTTGCCTACTCAGTTTGGGGCATTTTATTAAAATATAACCCTGTATCTAAGGTAACAATCTACGGCTTTACAAACCCAATCTTTGGTGCCCTACTATCTGCCATCTTCTTAAAGGAATACGATAAGCTAAACCTTAATTGCCTTCTTGCCCTAATCCTTGTATCCATCGGTATTTACGTGGTTAACAAGTTTGGTGGAAAGAAAGCCTAAACTTTGGAGGTAATTATATGAAGAAAGTAGCTGTAATTAACGATTTATCAGGCTTTGGAAAATGTTCTTTATCCGTAGCCCTACCTATAATATCGGTTTTATCAGTTCAGTGTGTTCCCCTAGCCACTGCTGTTTTCACATCTCAGACAGGCTTTGAAGACTATTCCTACACTGACCTTACAGACATGATTGAGGAATACATTAAAAACTGGAAATTAAATAACGCAAGCTTTGATGGCATTTACTCTGGCTACATCACAGATCACAAGCAGGCTATTCTAGTTAAACGTTTCATTGAGGAATTTAGAAAAGAGGATACATTTTTACTAATCGACCCAGTACTTGGGGATGACGGTGAAACCTATAAGATGTTTACTAACGACCTGCTAAACATCCACAAGGAACTTACAAGACAGGCCAATATCATCACTCCAAACCTAACGGAGGCTTGCCTTCTTGCTGACATTCCTGTAGGGGACATTTTAAAATGTAATAAAGAACGCGACTCACTAATTGCCCTTGCAAGTTCTGCAGCCACTATATTAAGTAAGAACGCCCTTACAAATCAGGAGGTTATTATTACTGGTATTAGTGTCCGTGAAGGAGATTCTTATTACATTTATAATCTCGTTTTATCAGAGGGTGAGATTAACTTAAGTAAGACTCCTATGATTGATAAGAGCTTTTCTGGTACAGGAGACATCTTCGCCTCTATTATTACAGCACTTAAGCTAAACGGCCTTATGACTTTTAAGGCTGTGGAGATTGCCCAGGACTTTATAGCCGAGGCTATTAATGATACACCAAATGATGCTGATACAAGAGATGGAGTTTACTTTGAAAAGGAACTTGCAAATCTTGCCAGTGTCTTAAGAGATAATATTTATTATTAAAATCAGATTATATACTAAAAAGAGCCGCTAATTTAGCGGCTCTAGTGCATTAAATTTTTCTATTATTGTTTTATATTTTTACCACATTTCGGTAGTTTTCTCCTAGTAATTTTTTTATTTATCTATATGTCCATTATGTAAGCTTATGTACTAGTCAATAATAAATTGTAGGCCTAGTAATTGTAGATATCAAAGTAAATTGCACCTGGGATGCCATCATTTTCACAAGTAGAAATAATTGAATTCTTTGTTGAAGTTACTGTACTTCTAATTGATGACTGTGATGATGAACTTGGTGTTGTTACTGAATATCCACTTGGTAACTTATTGCTTGATGCACCTGAGAATGCATAAACTTTAGACCATGTCTTAATTGTAAGTGGCTGAATGTAATAGTTGTAACCATTATCAAAGGCTACACAGTAAGAGAAGGAACCTGTTACTGAACTATTGTTATTATCAAAGCCCTTGCTGTCATGATCAAATGTTAAGCAGTGTGAAAATACTCTTGTTGCTGTACTTGTTGAGTAAGCTGAGCCCATCTTAAAGCCGTTAGGGTTACCATCGTAGTTTGAACCTGTCCAAGATGAAATTGAAATTGTTCCTGCGCTTGTAACAATAAAGCTTGATGTTGGTAATGAGAATGTTCCCTTAGCATAATTTGATGCAAATGATGAATCCTTAGCCATGATTAACTGTACTAATAAAAGGTTAGTATCAAGTTCATCGCCATTGTCAAAGTCGTACTTACCTGTAAATACATCTGGATTACCATTGTTCCAGCAAGCACACTGAGTATATGTAAGATCTGGAGTTACATCTCCTGACTTATCATATGAATCCCAACCATCATCTGAGTTATCCCATGCGTAGCAGCAATAGAATGTGTTTCCTGAACCTGCTCCAAGCTTTGGTGCAAATCCATCTGCATTACCACCAAGTGTATAAACGTCACAGTTACGGTAGCTTGATACATACTCAATTGTGTTAGAGTAAGCGCCACTTGTAATCTGTAGACCCGCATCGTTATTGTATCTTGTTACTACGTTAGAAACTGTATTGTTTCCTGCTGAAGAACCCTTAATCTGAATACCATTATCTGGTGCCTTTTGAACAATTAAGTTCTTAATTGTATAGTAAGATCCTGTAATTCTAATACCTACAGCGCTATCTGATGTAGACTTACCAATATAGCTGCTAAGGAAAGAAGAAAAATCAAGTACAGGATAAGAACCATCACTGTTTTGAACACCAATAATCTGTACATTTGCATTTGATGTTGAAAGGGCGATTTGTCCTGAACAAGAAATAGTTGTTCCCTTTACATATACCTTACCGCCACCTGCTTTTTCAGCACTAGCAATAGCTGATACAAGGCTTGAGTAAGATGTAACTACAGTACCATCAGAAGTATCTGTTGTGCTAGATGAACTTGATGATGAACTGCTTGATGAACTACTTGAGCTTGATGAACTACTTGAGCTTGATGAATCAATTGCCTCAAATACGAACTGCTGGCAAGCAAGTCCGTTATATGTCCAAGTATCAATATTTCCACCTGAAGCTGTTGACCAACCATAGACATCAAGGGCTTGAGCGCCACCACTAACTACAGTTGTTAAACAATAAACGCCATCTGTTCCTGTTGTTACAACATTAAACTGCTGTGCAGTAGAACCGTTAGCACTACAAATATCAATGTTAGTACCATCTGTTGTTCCACCATAATAAACATCAAGCATTCTTCCACCTGACATACCATTTGTAAGTGTAATTACGTTATTACCCTTATTAGTTACATACCATCTCTGGCTCTTATCACCAAGACCAGTTTCCTGATCTACGTTAGCGAAATCTGAATCGCTATCTCCAGTTACATCTAAGTACTTCTGGCTATTTACATTTTTAATGTAATACCAACCATCAGAAATCTCGTATGAGCTTGATGATGATGAAGATGAAGAATTAGAATCTACCTGAATCTTATAGATGTTAATTCCGCTATTAGAAGAGTAAAGGTAAACATATCCTGATGAACCTGAATAGCTATAGCTTTGTGTGCTAGCTGTTGTAGATGCTGTAAGTGTTGTAAGCTGATTGCCTGAAGCATCTGCTACTACTAATGATCTACTTGATGAACCTGAGCTCATCATTGTTACCTTAATTGTGTCATTACCTGAAACAGGAACCTTTACGGCACGGTAAGAAGTTGAACCACTACCTCCTGTTGCTAGACAATATGTGTACTCTGTTCCATTGACAGTCTGTGTGTCTGCCTTAACACTCATAGTCTTTGAGCTTGTTGCAATAAGTGTTAAACCATCTACTGTTGTAGTAGATGAAATAGTTCCTAGGCTCTTAAAACTGCTATTCTTGAAATTCCAAGATGTAGTTGTAGATGCCGATGCAGTGAAACTCATAGAACTTGCAAAAGTAGCAAAAGCCACAACGAAAGCTAATACTGCTGTTAAGCTTGTTCTAAGGCCTCTTTTCAAAATCGATCTCATAAAACCTCCCATAAAATTTAATGCAAAAATATCTTAGCATTTTATAAAAACTTTTTATATAGTAAAAAAGTTGGTTTTAGGTCTATTTTTTAGGCACTTTTAACATATAAATAGCGTAAAAGTATCATTTTCTTGTTAAATGTAATCATATACTAGTACTTAAGAACCAACAAAATACAATCTGACTAATCCTAGTCTAGAAGTATAAAAAAAATTCCCCCTCTTAGAGGGGGATTTTTAATATTAACTTATATATTTGATTAATTTTTCTCATCATAATTGCTAGATAAGACTCTCATAGAGTTTAAAATTGCAATTACAGCAACACCAACGTCAGCAAAAACTGCTTCCCACATAGTTGCAAGTCCAAAAGCGCCTAAAGCTAAAACTATAATCTTAACTCCAAGGGCAAATACAACATTTTGCTTAACAATTCTAAGAGTTTTTCTTGCAATTCGAACTAATTTAGGAATCTTTCTTAAGTCATCATCCATAATTACAACATCTGCGGCCTCAATAGCTGCATCAGAACCTAAGCTACCCATAGCAATACCCACATCCGCTCTCATAAGTACTGGAGCGTCGTTAATACCATCGCCAACAAAGCCAAGCTTCTCGTCCTTCTTGCAAGCCTTAATAAGCTCTTCCACGTTAGAAACCTTGTCTGTTGGAAGTAACTCATATCTGCAATCTGTTAAAGAAAGCTCCTTTGAAACAGCCATGGCCACTTCTTTTCTATCGCCAGTAAGCATTACAAGCTTTGAAACGCCTACCTTTGATAAAGCCTTCATAGCTTCCTTAGAACCTTCCTTAATCACATCAGAAATAATGATGTAACCTGCAAACTTGCCATCAACAGCTATGTAACAAATTGTTGCTGGACTGTCATTTATCTCACAGTCAATGCCATTTGCCTGCATTAACTTATAATTACCAATTAAAACTTCTCTCTTATTAACTACTGAGCTAATACCCTGACCTGATACTTCCTGCTGATTAGAGATAAGGCTTAAATCTACGTCTTTACCGTAAGCTGTAAGAATAGATTTAGCAATTGGATGTGTTGAAAATTTTTCAGCATAGGCAGCGTAGTAAAGAATATCTTCCTTACTAAAACCGTTAAGATTAATAACTTCACTAACCTTAAATTCACCCTTAGTTAAAGTACCTGTCTTATCAAAGACAAGGCTCTTCATTTGAGCAATAGCCTCTAAATAGTTACTACCCTTAACTAATACACCAATCTTTGAAGCTGCACCAATACCACCAAAGAAACCAAGTGGCACTGAAATAACCATAGCACAAGGGCAAGATACAATTAAGAAAATACATGCTCTGTGAATCCAGCTTACATAAGCAAAGTTACCTGACATAATTCCAAGAATAGTTGGTGGAACTAATGCAAGTAAAACAGCGCCTATAGTAACTACTGGTGTGTAATACTTAGCAAATCTAGTAATGAAATTCTCCATTCTAGACTTCTTAGATGATGCATTTTCCACAAGCTCTAAGATCTTACTTACTGTAGAATCTTCATAAGCCTTAGTAGTTCTAATCTTAATGGCTGTATCTCCATTGACACATCCACTAATTACATCTGCCCCAGGGCTTACCTTTCTTGGTACTGACTCCCCTGTAAGGGCTGCAGTATCTACAAAAGACTCCCCTTCTATAACAACTCCATCAATAGGAATCTTCTCACCTGGTCTAACTAAAATAATTGATCCAACTTCTACATCTTCTGGGTCAACTTCTGATATGTTGCCCTCTTCATCTTCTAAATTTGCAAAATCAGGAGCGATACTCATCATCTCAGCAATTGAAGCTCTAGACTTACCAACTGCGTAAGACTGGAACAACTCACCTACCTGATAGAAAAGCATAACTGCTACACTTTCTGTAAATTCCCCTGTGGCAAATGCAGCAAATGTTGCAATCATCATAAGGAAATTCTCATCAAATACATGACCTTTAGAAATGTTCTTAAAGGCTCTTAAAATTACATCATAGCCTATAATTAAATAAGGTACTAAAAAGGCTATGGCCACTGCAAGTATTGGAAAGCCTTCAAGTGCTCCTAGCTTATCTGCTATAAACAAACAAGCATAGAGAATACCTGAAACAATAATTCTTGCTCGCATCTTTTTTTGTTTCTTAGTCATACTATCTCCTATTGTCACAATCCTTAGTTTACATAACTCTTGGGCTTTGTGACGCATTTTCCAATAAATCTAAATATAAATCTTTGACAAATAGAAATTATAAAATAACCTCAAATTCGTCTTCTGCCTTCTTACCTGCCTTAATTGCCTTCTCAAGTACTTCTTCAAAGCAATCATCTTCTGCTTCTAACATAAACTTCTGTGTGAGGAAATTAACAGATGCATCCTTTACACCCTCAACCTTCTTAATTGCTTCCTCAACCTTTGCTGCGCAGTTAGCACAATCAATTTCACACTTAAATTTCTTCTTCATAATGAATTACCTTCCTTTTCTTAAATTTAGTTAATACTCTTAGAATATATATTCTCTTAAATTTATCCTATAAATTATCTTATTATTCTTCTATGTGTTCTCTTCCCTGGTCAATTATTGTTCTAACGTGATCATCTGCTAGAAAATAAATAACCTGCTTTCCTTCTCTTCTGCTACCAACTAGCTTTGAATTTTTTAGAATCTTTAGCTGATGTGAAACTGCTGACTGAGTCATGTTTAGGGTGTCTGCTAAGTCGCATACGCAAATCTCTGATTCGAAAAGAGCAAAGAGAATTCTAATTCTAGTAGAATCTCCAAAGACCTTAAAGAGTTCAGCTAAATCATATAACTCATCCTCAGAAGGCATAGCGGAAAATACCTCTTTTACTTTCTCTGTATGAATATGTTTAATATCACATCTATCTACGTCATTTATTGCCATCAGTTAAGACCTCCGTTTGTTTATTTAACTCCTATAAGACTTTTCTTAATGAGTTAAACATATGAGCAAGTGTTCATATGTTGTAATTTAAATATACCACTTTCTAAGCTGATGTCAATAGAAAGTGGTAATATTTATGAAAGTTCTTCCATTATCTGTTTAACCTTATCCTTATTCTCTACAAAGAGTCTACTAAGGATTGGATCAAAATGTTTACCTATATTATCGTTAATAATAAGCATAGCCTCATCAAAGCTGTAGGCTCTCTTATAGCATCGCTCCGAAACTAGGGCATCAAAGACATCTGCCACAGACATGATTCTTGCTGAAATTGGAATTTCCTCTCCCTTAAGACCATAAGGATAACCACTGCCATCCCACTTTTCATGGTGGAAAGTGGCCACATCTGAAGCTATATTAATAAACTCGATTTCCTCAATACTTCCAAGGGCTTCTCTAATAATTCTTCCACCCTCTTTAGTGTGATTTTGCATAATGGTATATTCATCATGAGTTAAGATTCCTGGTTTCTTTAAAATGGAATCTGGTACATTAATCTTACCAATATCATGCATAGGCGCTGCCTTTACAAGGAATTCAATGTAATCCTTAGTGAGGATGTTAGTGTAATAACCTTGGTTCTTTGCAAGCTGTGCTAACATTTTCACATAAGCACTAGTTCTTGCAATATGCATGCCCGTATCTCCATCACGACTTTCAATCAAAGAAGCCATAGCATCTATAGTGCTATTCTGGATACTCATGATTCTATTATTATGTTCGTTTATCTCTTCGCTTTGCTTATTGACCTTAAACTCTAGGATATCACTGTAATCTTCTAGCTTTGAAGTTATCTGATTACATAAATAGACAATTACAAGTGTAGTGGCAATAATAACAATAATTGCTACCACTGAGATGATACTAATACTTATAAGTCGGTACTTAAGAGTGTCTTGGGCTACCTTTACCTCGTCATTAATCTGCTCCTCTAAAACATTTAATTCCTTATTTATACTTAAGACCTTGTTATTAATAACATCGCTTACATAGCTTTCTGCCTCTTCATAATTTCCAGCCTCAATATATTCTTCCACCTTAGAAACCATATTTAAATACTCATTAAGCTCTTCGCTTATGTTACTATACATGGTTCCATAATTGTCGCTAAGGGCACTTTCTGAAAGCTCACTAAGTATTGCTCTTATATCCTCTTCAGTATTAATGGATTCATAATAGCTATTACCCACATAAGACTCTTCTGACCAAACCTTACCGTATACGTAAAAGTTCTCCTTATAAATATCTTCCGTCAAAGATTCTATATGATTCTTGTCTTGAAAATTCATAGTTACAATAGTTTCAAACTCATCTATTGCCCGCTCTATATTAATCTTCAAAACTAAAATTACTACAATACTAACAGCACCCAAAAATATAACTAACAATGCAGTTAAAAGGGATGTTGTTCTATCTGATTTTTTGCCAAGCATGTTATCCTCCCTGCATGCTGTAAAGCATAATAAAAATGACGTTGTTTAATATTCTTAAACAACGCCATAATTATAACATATATCTATATAGATAAAAATACTTTATTTATTTAATTTTTCTCTATTCTAGCTCAAAAGCACCAGTATATAACTGATAATATGTACCCTTTTGATCAATTAAGGCATCATGATCGCCTCTTTCAATGATTCGGCCATGGTCAAGAACCATAATAGCCTTACTGTTTCTAACTGTTGATAATCTATGGGCAATAACAAATACTGTTCTACCAAACATAAGATTATCCATACCCGCCTGAACAATAGCCTCAGTTCTTGTATCAATTGATGATGTAGCCTCATCAAGGATCATTACAGGTGGGTTAGCTACAGCAGCTCTAGCAATTGAGAGTAACTGTCTCTGACCCTGTGAAAGATTGGCACCATTAGCTGTAAGCATTGTATTATAACCATCTGGTAATCTTTCAATGAAGTGATGAGCGTTGGCAAGCTTTGCAGCTGCAATACATTCTTCATCTGTGGCATTTAACTTACCATATCTAATATTATCAAGAACTGTACCTGTAAAGAGGTTAACTTCCTGTAAAACGATACCAAGAGAACGTCTAAGGTCAGTCTTTCTAATTTTATTTATGTTAATACCATCATAGCGAATCTTGCCATCTTCAATATCATAGAATCTGTTAATAAGGTTAGTAATTGTTGTCTTACCTGCACCTGTTGCACCAACGAAGGCAATCTTCTGACCTGGTTTTGCATAAAGGGAAACATCATGTAAAACTAACTTATTCTTAACATAACCAAAGTCAACATCCTCTAAAACAATATCACCCTTTAAAGGAGTGTAAGTTACTGTTCCATCTGCCTTATGTGGATGCTTCCAAGCCCAAAGAGAAGTGTCCTCATCGGCCTCAACTAGCTCGCCTTCCTTAGTATATTTTGCACGAACAAGTGTAACGTAACCCTCATCATATTCTGGTTCCTGATCCATAAGTTCAAATACTCTTCTAGCACCAGCAAGACCCATAGCAATCATTGATACCTGCATAGATACCTGGCCAACTGTCTGTGATAACTGTCTAGACATAGAAAGGAAGGAAATAATAATACCAAGCGAAACAGCTCCATGAGCACCTGTGAAAATGTTTTGTAAGCTTAAATTATAAACTGAGTAATAAACTAACAAACCACCAACTACTGCTAAAACTACGTACATAATATTACCGATATTACCTAGAGTTGGCATAAGCATATTACCGTATTTATTAGCCTTATCACTAGCTTCGAATAACTCTTCGTTAATCTTTTTAAAGGCTTCTTTACTTTCTTCTTCATGATTAAAGACCTTAATAACCTTAGAGCCTTCCATCATTTCCTCAACGAAACCTTCTTCCTTAGCAAGAGTTCTTTGCTGAGCCATCATATACTTAGCGGAATTTCCACCGAAATTCTTTACTACTCTTGTCATTAGGAAAATGAATACACCTACCACTACTGTAAGCCAAATACTATAAAAGCACATCATAATAATGATACCTGCAATTGTAAGACCTGACTGGAAAAGCTGTGGTAAACTCTGTCCAATTAACTGTCTAATAGCATCTGTATCGTTAGTATAAGTACTCATGATATCGCCGTGAGCGTTAGTATCAAAATACTTAATAGGTAATGTCTGCATTCTTTCAAACATATCGTTTCTTAAGTGCATTAAAGTACCCTGTGTAACATTTGCCATAAGACGAGTGTATGTAAATGAAGCAATAACGCCAAGGATATAGATAACGCCCATAGTTATAATAATTCCAATAAACTTAGACCAAACTGAATCCATACCAATACCCATTGCTGGTGTAATAACTTCATCAATGATTCTTTGTAAAAAGATAGTTGCAATTACAGACGCAAGGGCTGCAATTATAATACAGATAATAGTTACTATTAATTGAGGAGCATAATGCTTGAATATATAGCCTATTAATCTGCCAAATGTATTGTCTTTCTCTACATTTTTCTTATTCATACATATACCTCCTATTCTTCCTTACTCTTTGTCTGTGATTCAAATACTTCATTGTAAATGCCGCCAAGAGCCACAAGTTCATCGTGTGTACCCTTTTCAACAATCTTACCCTGATCTAGAACTAAGATAAGGTCAGCATCCTGAACTGATGAAACACGCTGAGCAATAATAATCTTAGTTGTCTCTGGTAAATACTTAGCAAGGGCAGAACGAATTAGGGCATCTGTCTTAGTATCTACAGCAGATGTTGAATCATCCATAATTAAGACCTTTGGATTTTTAAGAAGGGCTCTAGCAATACAAAGTCTCTGCTTCTGACCACCAGAAACATTAGAACCACCCTGTTCAATATAAGTGTCATACTTATCTGGGAAGCCCTGAATAAATTCATCGGCGCAAGCTAACTTACAAGCCTCTTCAATCTGCTCATCTGTTGCTTCCTTATTACCCCAACGTAAGTTTTCCTTAATTGTACCTGAGAATAGGACATTCTTTTGTAATACAACTGAAACTGCATCACGAAGAGCTACTAAGTCGTAGTCTCTAACATCAGTTCCGCCAACTCTTACCATACCCTTTGTAGTATCGTAAAGTCTTGGAATAAGCTGAATAAGTGATGTCTTAGAATCACCTGTACCACCAATAATACCAACTGTCTGACCAGTTTTAATATGTAAGTTAATATTAGTAAGAGCGTAGTTTTCACTAGTCTTCTTATACTTAAAGGACACGTCATCAAAGTCAATGGCGCCATCTCTAATTTCAGTCTTACCATTAACAGGTGACTTTAAATCACTTTCAGTTTCAAGTACTTCAACAATTCTGTCTGCAGATTCTGCTGCCATTGAAACCATAACAAATACAAAGCTTAACATCATAAGAGATGTAAGAATCTGAACACCATAAGTTAAAAGGGATGATAACTCACCTGTTGTAAGGCTTGTAGCCCCTGAATTAACAATGATCTGTGCACCAATAAAACATACAAGTAAAATTGATGTAAACATACTAAGCATCATTGTTGGTGTATTAAGAGCTAAGATCTTTTCAGCATGTGTGAAGTCATTTTTAACATCTCCACTAGCCTTAAAGAATTTCTTAGTTTCATAGTCTTCTCTAACGAAGGACTTAACAACTCGAATCGCAGAAACATTTTCCTGAACTGAGTTATTTAAGGCATCGTACTTCTTAAAGATTCTCTTAAAAATAGGATGTACCTTAAAGAAAATTCCAAATAAAACAATTGCTAAAAATGGAACAATACATACAAAGATAAGAGCCATCTTAACATTAATACTAAAACTCATTGCTACTGAGAAGATAAACATTAAAGGAGTTCTTACAGCTACTCTAATAACCATCTGATAAGCATTCTGCACATTAGTAATATCTGTTGTAAGACGTGTTACTAAAGAAGATGTTGAAAATTTATCTACATCTGCAAAGGAGAAATCCTGAATCTTATAAAACACATCCTGTCTTAAATTTTTAGCAAAACCAGCTGAAGCTGTTGCCGCTTTTCTTGCTGACATAACACCGCAAAATAGAGATGCCATAGCCATAACAAGTAAGATTAGTCCATATTTTAAAATAGGTGTCATGGAATCACCTGTCATGTTGTTAATAAGCGCCGCCATAATAAGAGGAATAATACATTCTAAGATAACTTCAAGAGTTACATATGTAGGTGTAAGAATTGAAGCAGTCTTGTATTCTCTTATGCTTTTGCTTAAAGTTTTTACAATCTTAAACATAAATAGCAATCTTTCCTTTCATATATTAATTTTTAAAATCTCTTAGATTTCTGAGTATACTTTCAGTTACTCTATCAAAGGCTTCTAAGTCTCTAGGATCAATATCCTTCTCGGCATAATGCTCTAAATTACCAATCTCTTCAAAAATCCTATCTTCATGCTGCCTTGCTAAGTCTGTAAGAATAATTTTTTTAAGACGCGCATCTGTCTTTGAAGTTTCTCTAGTTATATATCCTTTGGACTCCATTTTTTTTAAGAGTTCAGATGCTGTTGATGGACGTAAGTCAAACCCAATTTCTACATCCTTTTGATATATATCCTTATCTTGGTTTAATATAAGAAAATGTATCACTCGGCCTTCTGCACCGTTGACTCCTGTAGAACCACTAAGCTTATCAAATTGTCTCTTTACAACTCTTTCGAGCTTGCAAATCTTTTTGATAGCACTTTCCTTTTCCATTTGTGACTTTCCTTTCTATTGCAACTATCAATTGCAATCCAGCACGTATTCGCTACCCTGTTGCGGACTATTTTTATTATAACACATACTATAATTTACTTTCTATTAGTATTTATCTTCTAATAACAAAAATACTTCGCATACGAATAGTTCGTTTCCGAACAGTTCGTGTACGAAGTATTATAACACTAATATTTTTTTCTTCAAGCAGTTTGTATACAATTTATAAAATGTTTATTAATGTTAATCTAAATCTCTATGCTTAAAAGTCTTAATTCCACTAGCATAGTCAGTAACAATCTGGCCATTACCTGTAAGCTTATACTTATAAGTAACTAAGCCCTCAAGCCCCACTGGGCCTCTTGCATGAATCTTACTTGTACTAATACCAACCTCAGCGCCAAAGCCATATCTAAAGCCATCTGCAAAACGAGTTGAAACATTGTGATAAACCCCTGCTGAATCCACCATGTTCTGGAACTTATCAGCTGTTGCCTGATTCTCAGTAATAATGCTATCTGTATGATGTGAACCAAACTTATTAATATGGGCAATGGCCTCGTCAACATTTTCAACAATCTTAATACCAAGCTCGTAGCGAAGATACTCTACATTATATGCATCATCCTCAATTACATGAACCTCAGCATCAGAATCTTCCTTATAAGCATTGTAAACATTAGTTGTGTAAGCATCAGCATTCACCACAACATTTGCCTCATTAAGAGCTCTAACTAACACTGGAAGTGCCTTTGCAGCAATTTCACTGTGCACTAAAACTGTCTCTACTGCATTACAAGCTGCGCTATACTGAGTCTTAGCATCCACAACGATAGGAATCGCCTTAGCAAGGTCTGCATCCTTATCTATGAAAATGTGACAAATACCGTCAGCGTGTCCCATTACAGGAATCTTAGTATTATTCATAATGTACTGAACAAAGGCGTTAGAACCTCGTGGAATAAGTAGGTCAACTAAGCCGTCACATTTTAATAATTCATCAATCTCAGAGTGAGCCTCTGCTTGAATTAAGCAGATTTCTGGAAGGCCAGCCTCCACAATTGCCTCTCTAATAACTCCAAAGAGGCATCTATTACTTTCAGCAGTTTCCTTACCACCCTTTAAAATCGCACAGTTACCACTCTTAATACATAAAGAAGCAATCTGAACTAGGGCATCCGGTCTTGCCTCAAAAATCACTCCAATAATTCCGATAGGACAAGTTACTCTCTTTAAAATCAAGCCCTCATCAAGCTCTCTATTTAGAGTTACCTTGCCCACTGGGTCTTCAAGTCCTATTAACTGATTAATACCATCTATAACATCCTCTAACTTGTGATTATCAAACTTAAGTCTTTTAAGTACTGACTCCTGTACCCCATTGGCATAGGCATTAGCTATATCAATTTCGTTAGCCTTAAAAATCTTGTCAGCATTCTTTCTTAAATTCTCTGCCACCATCTTAAGTGCCTTATTTCTTAATTCAATGCTTGAGCTAGCAAGCTCTGCTGCCACGCTCTTCATTCTTGTTACGTCTTCTCTAATACTCATAAAGCGACCTCCTACAAATACTACCAATCTATTATAAGTTATTGAATGACAAAACATCAATACGAAAAATTGTATAAAAATATATAAGATGTTATAATATATTACAAGTAGATATTTTTATAATTTAATATAGGAGGTTTTTCATGGGTAAATTATTATTAACTGGTGTCGATGGAAATCTAGGTGGCGAGGCTGCTAGAGTATTACTTACTTTAACAGATAAGTCTAATATCATTTTAACAGGCTATAATCCTGAAGTTTTAAAGACTTACAGCGACCAGGGCATCGAGACTCGTGTGGCAGATTTTAACAACATTGAAGGATTAAAAGAAGCTTTTGCTGGTGCTGAAAGACTCGCACTTATTTCCATGCCTTTCGTTGGAGCTAAAAGACAGGCTGCTCATAAAAATGCTATCGATGCCGCAAAGGCTGTTGGCGTAAAGCAAATCATCTATACTTCTTTAGTTAATGCAGCAGACGAGACAAATCCATCTGTTGAAAAGAAGGATCACATTTACACTGAAGAGTATGTAAAGTCTTTGGGTCTTGATTACATTTTCCTAAGAAATTCTCAGTATGCCGAGGCTATGATTACTAATTACTTTACATATGTAAAATCCGATGGCGTATTAAAGAATTCCCAGGGCGATGGTAAAATGGCCTATATCTCAAGACGTGACTGTGCTAAGGCTGTAGCTCACGCTCTTGTAAAGGGAGATAAGTATCCAAAGAAGGTATTTGATATTAATGGTCCTGAACTTATGACAATTTCTGAATTCTGTGAGATTGGTAACAAGGCTACAGGAAATCACGTAACATATAAGTTCATCACTGATGAAGAGAACTATCAGGTATTTGATGCCATGGGCGTTCCAAGAACAACAGATGGCGTATTTAAAGATGGTAGCGAAGCTCCTTTCTCTTCTGATGGTATGGTTACCTTTGCTCAAGCTATTCGTGAAGGCAAGATGGATAACTTCACTAAGGACTTCGAGGAACTTACTGGAGACAAGGCTTTAACCGTTCAATACATGTTTGAGCACAACGCAGACTTCCAGATTGGTGATAGACATTCAAAGGATAAGTAATGCCCTTTAATAAGATAATAGAAAATAAAAATAAGCCGGTAGATTATTTAAATCTACCGGCAAAAAAGCACATCTAAGTCATCATCTATTTATTCATCTTCTCATAAAGCTCTCTAAACTTAGTTAAAACCACAGGCCTTGAATAATAATAGCCCTGTGCGTAACGTATATCATAATTATCCACAAAGAATTTTAGAATTTCTTCGGACTCTATACCTTCAATACAAACCTCCTTATCTAGCTGTCTAATACAGTCAATTATGGCATTTAAGGTTATTTGCCTAGTCTTACTCTTATCAATATCCTTTACAAATTCCCTGCTAATCTTGATTCTATCTGCAGGATAATTAGAGAGCAAATTAAGGGAAGAATAACTACTGCCATAATCATCAATAACTAGTCTTACCCCCTTATTAAACATAGTAATCATCTTATCCCTAATTTCTTTGTTTTCAAGAATCCTACAACGCTTTGTAAATTCTAGATTTAAGTTTTTATAAGGAATATCTTCCTCTTTTAAAATGCTATCAAGATCTGACATAAACCTATCATTATGTAATTGCGCATGAGATAAATTTACACTAATAAAAAAGTCTGGGTCCTTTCGCATAAATTCCTTACTATCTTCAATTGCCCTTTTAATAATCCAATTTGAAAGACCATAAAAAGCAACTTCCTTTTCAATCTGATCAATAAAGTTTCCCGGTGTAATAGTGCCTCTCTGGCTATCCTGCCATCTAAGTAAAGCCTCCATACCAATGATTCTATTTTCCTTAACATTCATAATTGGCTGATAAACAATTAAGAAGCCTCTGTAATTATCATTTAAACAGCGAATAACGTCATATATCATCTCCTGTTGTCTTCTACTACTTAATAAAATGTTTTCGTTATAATAAACAAATTTATCACTGCCACTGTTCTTACCCATAGTGAAGGCTTGATATAAAACGTTATTTATATACTCTGAGGAAGAAATAAAGTCCTTAGAATTAATCAAACCGCCATATATTCCAATAGAAACCTTTTTAGAATTAATTGTTAAATCGTTTTCTACAAAGTCCCTTATTTTCTCATATATTCCCTTAATTTTTTCTTCCATTCCCTCAACATCTTGGTCAAAAAATACTGCAAACTTTGTTCCACTACATCTATATATTATGTTAGATCCTGATAATTCCTTTAGTTTTACAACAATCTGAATAATCAAGTCACTACCATTGTCATACCCATAAGAAGAATTGATATAATCAAAATTTCTAAGGCCAAAAAACATAAGACCAAAGTTACGTTCTTCAGAAATAGAATTTCTTACCTTAGCAATAACTGCCGACTTGTTGCCAACTCCAGTTAAATCATCTATTTCCACATCTGCATCATGATTTATAACCACTCCAAGATAAACGGATGGCACACCATTTCTATCTCTTAAGAGCTTAGACCTAGTTGTAAAGGAAACATAATCCCCATTCTTATTCTTAATAAGATAATTACAGTTAAAGCCCGTCGTTTCCCCTCTAAACATGGCATCTGCGCCTTCCATATATCTAACTCTATCCCTTGGATGAACTATAGCATTATAAAAACACTCTGCATCATTTACATCCATTTCACTAGATGGAAAACCTAAATATTCAGTTATTTCATCTGACCAATATACAAGCCCCTCATTGTAATCGGCCCAGAAAGGATAGATGTTTCCTGAAACATCAGAAAAAATCTTAAACATCTCCTTAAAAAATACAATCTTTTCCTCAATACTCATCTATTTTCCCCCAATAAATAATAATTTTCATAGTTTTGTATTCAATTGTGATTTCGTAGTTTATAACTATATTTTATCATAGCAAAGTAATCATATCAAATGAATAGTTAAATATTTTTCCTAATGCTAATAACTTTTGAAAATGTTACATTTTCATAAAAATAAAAAAGCTAGGAGAAAAATCTCCTAGCTCCAAAGTAAATCGGACATTCGAAATCCGCTTCACTACTGCCTTATTCTACTTTAAGCTTGCAAGTACGTCAACTAAGTAATCCCAAGTTCTCTTAACACTTGCAACATCCATTGATTCATTAGGTGTATGAACATCCTTCATATCAGGACCAAAGGAAACTGCATCAAGTCCTTCAATCTTACCTGCAAATAAACCGCACTCAAGACCTGCATGGATAGCCTGAATTTCAGGATCATGTCCATATTGTCTCTTGAAAGATTCAACCATTATGCTACGAAGTTTAGAATCTTCCTTGTATTCCCAAGCTGGATATTCACCCATTGATGTAACGCAACCGCCAAGAAGTTTAGCTAAGCTTTCAAGCTGTAAATATAAATCCTGCTTTTCAGATTCTACTGAACTTCTTACTGAATATGAAAATGCTACTTCAGTCTCTGTTGTCTCTAAAATACCTAAGTTAAGAGATGTCTGAACTAAACCTTCAATATCAAAGCTCATGCTCTGAATACCTAATGGAAGGTTCATTAAACCAGTAATAACTCTAGATGTTGAGTCTGTATCAAAAGCTGTGACCTCATCTTCACTAACAGCTGTTAAGCTAACCTTAACTTTAGCATCTGTTGTCTTATATTCATGCTTAAAGGCAGCATCAAAGTCTGCAAGACAAGCCTTAACTGCTTCTAAATCAGTGTTAGGAGCAAATACAAGTTCTGCCTTAGAAGCTCTAGGAATAGCATTATCCTTAAGACCGCCATTAACTGAAACTAAGTTAAAACTAAATTCCTTAGAAAGACCGTAAAGCACTCTACCAACTAACTTGTTAGCATTAGCTCTACCCTTATTAATTTCAACACCTGAGTGTCCACCAGCTAAACCATCTACTACTAAAGTTGCCTTAGTTCCCTTAATTGCTTCCTTCTTTACTGGAACATGAACTGTTGCTGTCATACCACCTGCACAGCTAGCAAGTAAGATACCCTCATCCTCTGAATCGATGTTAATCATCATCTTTGACTTAAGAGGTGTTGTATCAAGGTCAGCTGCACCAAGCATACCAATTTCTTCATCTACTGTAATAACTACTTCTAATGCTGGATGAAGAATTGTATCATCATCTAAAATTGCAAGAGCATAAGCTACTGCAATACCATCATCACCACCAAGAGTTGTACCCTTAGCACTAATGATTCCGTCATTAACTTCAAGTCTTAATGGATCCTTGCTAAAGTCGATATCACAATCGTCTTCCTTCTCGCAAACCATATCCATATGACCCTGAATGATTACTGAATCTGCATTCTCGTAACCCTTACTAGCGTCCTTAAATATAATAACGTTATTTAATTCATCCTGAATATACTTTAAATTATGTTCCTTAGCAAATCCTACTAAATAGTCACTAATTCTTTTGGTATCTCTTGAACCATGTGGGATTTTAGTAATTTCTTCGAAATAGTAAAACACCTTCTCTGGCTCTAAACCTGTTAAAATTCCCATTTCTTTACCTCACTTGTATAGATTCTTGCAATACACATTTACTTTAGCCATTTTATAATAAAATAGCCATCACTTCAACCCTGAAGTGATGGCTTAAAAATTATTGATTTATTGTCTTACTGTGGTATTTCACGCTTCTTGAAATCTGGTACCTCAGGCATCATCTCTGAAGTCATGATATTAAGAATTCTTGTAAGTGCCTCTAAATCTTCTTTTGAAAGGTTGTCTTTCATTCTCGAAATAACAGTATTTGCATAATTTACGCTAAAATTGAAGTAGTCAAGATACTTATCTGTTACTTCAAGGTAAGCCTCTCGTCTATCTGCGCTTGAAGGAATTCTGTTTAAGTATCCCTTCTTTACAAGGCAGTTTACCTTGTATGCTGCATTAGGAGGTGAAATACCAACAAACTTGGCAAATTCACTAATTGTAGGCTTGTTCATTGCATAAATAACTTCCATACAGAATGTTTCTACTGTAGTTAGAGTTGCTTCACGATTGCCAAAATTCACGAAAACATCCTTATAGAAGTGCAACTTAAACTTGTTATAGACGTCGAAAAATAGTTCTTCCATTGTCATTGTTTAAATCCTCCAATCATGAGATTTTTTATCTTTTAAGACAAAATATGCACAACGTCTCATAGCTTAACATGATTTTATCATAAAATCAATATTTTTACTTAAAAAATTACGAAAAATTTTCTAAACTAAAGTGCACGTCTTATAAGATTTAAACTTTAACCAATTGTCACCGAAACTTAACTTAAGTGTATTATATCATACATTTTTAAAAAAATCTAATATATCAATGAATTTATCAAAACCGCTTATTTACTGAATTTATTGAGCTATTAAAAATCTTGATAGCCCGCAAAGCCAGTAAACAAGCGGCTTCTAATTTTTGATATTTTTTGTAATTTTTTTGATTATTCGTTTCTGTCGCCAATAGCGAAAGTTAACTCACCCATTGCAGCAACCTTGCCATCTACCTTAGCTACAGCCTTGCCGATACCAACGTTTGCACGTCTTGTAATAATCTCGCAGCTAAGCTCTAACTTATCACCAGGTACGACCTGCTTCTTAAATCTAGCATTCTTAATACCACCAAAGAATACTACCTTTCCCTTGTTTTCTTCCTCTGAAAGAAGTGCAACAGCGCCAGTTTGAGCTAAAGCTTCCATAATTAATACTCCTGGCATTACATGCTGTCCTGGGAAATGTCCAAGAAAATGCATCTCGTTAGCAGATACACACTTAACGCCTACTGCATATTCTCCTGGTTTATAATCTAGAATTCTATCCACTAAAAGAAATGGATATCTATGAGGTAAAATCTTTTCGATTTCATTTGAATTTAATTCCATTTTTGTGCCTTCCTATCTCTACTATAATGTAATTATTCCTCTACTGCCTTAAATACTAAGGAAGCATTGTGGCCACCAAAGCCAAATGAGTTAGACATTGCATAGTTAATCTTGCCAGCTCTAGCCTTATCGCCTAAGCAGTAATCAAGATCTAATTCATCATCTAATTCCTTTGTGTTAACTGTTGGTGGAATGATTCCATTTTCCATAGCAAGGCAAGTAATAACAGCTTCAACTGCAGCTGAGGCACCAAGTAAGTGTCCTGTCATAGACTTTGTTGAACTCATTACTAATTCCTTAGCATGGTCCTTAAATAAGCTCTTAACGGCTCTTGTCTCACCTAAATCGTTAAGGTGAGTTGATGTTCCGTGAGCATTGATATAATCAATTGCCTCTGTTGAAAGATTTGCATCCTTAAGGGCAAGTTCCATACACTTAGCAGCGTACTTTCCTTCTGGATGTGGAGCTGTAACGTGGTGAGCATCACAGTTTGCACCATAACCTACAACTTCAGCTAAAATCTTAGCTCCTCTATTCTTAGCATGCTCGTATTCTTCAAGTACGAGACAAGCAGCACCTTCACCCATAACAAAACCATTTCTTTCCTTATCAAAAGGAATTGAAGCTCTGTTCTTATCCGTTGCTGTTGAAAGAGCTGTAAGACTTGTAAATCCACCAATTGATAACTCAGTAATTGAGCTTTCTGAACCACCAACTACCATTAAATCAGCATAACCATCTCTAATGTAGTGGAAGCCATCACCAATAGCGTTACCACTTGAAGCACAAGCTGTTACAGTACATGTTGTGTATCCATGAAGGCCAAATCTAATAGCAACATGACCTGCTGCCATATTAGAAATTGCCATTGGAATATAGTGTGGGCTTACCATATCGTAACCACGCTTCATTCCTCTCTCATGCTCTCTTTCAGTTGTAGAAATTCCACCGATACCGCTGGCAATAATACAACCATATCTTTCTCTATCATCTGTCTCTTCGTCATGCTCTTCGTTAATTCCAGCCATGTGACATGCATCTGTTGCAGCTGCAATAGCAAACTGGCTGTATGGATCTAACTTTCTAGCATCCTTCTTTTCTACATACTTTGTAATATCAAAGTCCTTTACTTCTGCTGCAAGGCTAACCTTACGGCCTGTTGTGTCATATTTTGTAATCTGGTCAATACCACACTTACCATTCTTAACACTCTCTAGTACTTCCTCTAAACTGTTACCAATAGGGCTTACGATACCCATTCCAGTAATAACAACTCTCTTTCCCATATTTATCCTTTCCTACTGCTCGCGCGGGGCTACATCGCAACTGCTTCGCAGTTGCGACATTTGGGAACCCTCTCGCATTAGAATTTGCCTTTGGCAAATCTGCTCGGGGCTACATCGCAATCGCTAAAGCGATTACGACATTTTGGGAACCACTCGCCATTAAATCAGCCTTTCGGCTGAGGGCGAGGGCTACATCGTAACCGCTAAAGCGGTTGCGACATTACATACCCATACCGCCATCGACGCTAATTACCTGTCCTGTTATATAGCTTGCTTCTTCTGAAGCAAGGAATGCTACTGTATTTGCAATATCCTCTACGCTACCCATTCTCTTTGTTGGAATTGATGCAATAGCGGCTGTCTTTGCATTTTCATTCATTGCTGCTGTCATATCTGTATCAATAAAACCTGGAGCTACTGCATTGATTGTTACCTTCTTTGCAGCAAGTTCCTTTGCCATTGATTTTGTAAGACCAATAATACCAGCCTTTGAAGCTGAATAATTAGCCTGACCTGCATTACCGTGAAGACCAACAACACTTGTAAGGGAGATGATTCTTCCATACTTAGCCTTAAGCATTAACTTATAGGCTTCTCTCATACAGTAAAATGTTCCATAAAGATTAGTCTTTACAACTGCATCGAAATCCTCATCGCTCATTCTAAGGGCAAGACCATCTCTTGTAATTCCGGCATTGTTTACTAAAATTTCAACCTTACCTGTAAGAGTTAGGGCTTCCTCAAAAAGCTTCTTACAATCCTCTGAATTAGATACATTTGCCTGAACACATAAAGCTTCAACGCCTAATTCTCTAATTTCCTTTGCTGTCTCTTCTGCTGCCGCACTGCTTGAATTGTAGTTAATTACAATATTGCAGCCTTTCTTTGCAAGTCCAAGCGCTATTGCCTTACCAATACCCTTAGCACCGCCAGTTACAATTGCTGTCTGTCCCTTCATTAACTTGCCATCTCCTTTACTAGATTTTCATAATCAGCATAACTATCTATTGAATAGACCTTAATGCCCTCAACTGTCTTTTTAACAAAGCCAGCTAAAGTCTTACCTGGTCCGATTTCTACGATTGTGTCTACGCCTAAATCCTTAAGCTTTACAATAGTCTGTTCCATTCTTACAGGATTTTTAACCTGTGCAATTAATAGATCAGAAACTTTTCTTTCCTGCTTCTCATCTGCAATAGCATTGAAAAGTACTGGCTTAGATAGCTTTCTTTCATCTACTAAAAGGCCATTGTTATTGTCGTTAAAATATTCCTCTAGCTTTTTGCTAGCAGGTGCCATGTAGCTTGTGTGGAAAGCTGAGCTAACCTTTAGAGCTACACATCTTTTTGCACCGGCTTCCTTTAACTTTTCTTCAGCCTCAGTAACTAACTGGCTTGCACCAGAAATAACTACCTGACCCTTGCAGTTAAAGTTAGAGATTTCAACGCTTAAAAGCATCTCTCCCTTGCTTTCTCTTTCCTTATTCTCTGCCTCATATTTTTTATTTATTTCATCTAAAACTGGCTTAATGTCCTCACCTGTTAAACCTAAGATTGCACTCATCTTAGTATCAAGGCCATTAGCAGCCTCCTGCATTGCTGCACCCCTAAAGCCTACAAGCTTAACTAATTCCTTCTCATCCATAAGACCCGCTGCATGAAGTGCACTGTATTCCCCAAGTGAAAGGCCTGCAAGATAATCTGGGCTAATGCCAGCCTTGTTTAAAAGCTTTGTAACCCCTGCTGCAAAAGCTGCAAGACAAGCCTGTGTATATCTTGTGTTATTGATTCTGCCTTCCTTATCTTCAAAACAGATTTCCTCTAAATCAAAACCTGCCTCGTTTCTAACTTCATCAAAAATGTTCTTAAAATCTGTACTGTTATCGTAGAAATCCTTACCCATTCCTACCTTCTGGCTTCCCTGTCCAGCGTAAAGAAATGCTATCATTTTTATCCTCCTATACTGCAATTGATGATAATGAGTTTAATCTTTCCTTTGTTTCCTTCATTAAGTCTTCAAGGATTGTCTCAAGTGGCTTAATTTCATTTAACTGACCACATACCTGACCTGACATTAATGAACCCTCATCAACATTGCCGTCAAATACAGCTTTTCTTAAAGAGCCAAGTGTATACTTTTCAAGTTCATCTCTTGTAGCACCACTCTTTTCAGCTCTTGTATATTCTCTAGCCATCTTATTCTTTAAAATTCTAACTGGAGCATTTACAGATCTACCTGTAACGATTGTTCCATTGTCCTTAGCTTCAATAATAGCCTTCTTATAATTTTCATGAATTGGGCACTCATTACTTACAAGAAGTGATGTACCAATCTGAGCACCACAAGCACCAAGGCTAAGGGCTGCTGCAAACTGTCTGCCATCTGCAATACCACCGGCTGCAATAACAGGAACATCCACTGCATCTACCATCTGTGGAACAAGTGTCATTGTTGTCATTTCACCAACATGACCGCCACTTTCTGTACCCTCTGCAATAATTGCATCAGCGCCACTTTCAATCATTCTCTTAGCAAGCATAACTGAAGCAACAACTGGGAAAACCTTAATTCCAGCTTCTTTAAAAGAATCCATGTACTTACCAGGATTACCAGCACCTGTTGTAACAAGGCTAATCTTTTCTCTGCAAACAAGTTCTGCCATTTCATCACAATGTGGATTCATAAGCATTAAATTTACACCAAAAGGCTTATTAGTTAACTTCTTAGCCTTGTGAATTTCCTCTTCAAGCTTTGCTGCATCCCAGCCACCAGCTGCAATAATTCCAAGTGCGCCTGCATTTGAACAATCTGCTGCAAACTGACCTGTTGCAATATTTGCCATAGCACCCTGAATAATTGGGTATTTAATATTTAAAATCTCATTAAGTAGTTTCATTTCATCCTCCTATCTACTTACCGCTATAATTAACTAAAATTCCGCCCCAGGTTAAACCTGCGCCAAATCCTACTAGGTAAGCATCATCACCAGTTTTTAATTTTCCCTTTTCCTGCATTTCCTTTAAAGCTATTGGAACGCTGGCTGCTGATGTATTGCCATAGTGCTCTAAATTCATAAAGAACTTTTCCTCTGGCTGCTTTGTGGAACGAATTACATGATTAATAATTCTTTTGTTAGCCTGATGACAAACAATATGTCCAATTTCTTCTAAGGAAATTTTACTCTCCTCCACTAACTCCTTAAGTAACTGCTCTATTGCACCAATAGCAAATCTATAAACTGTGTTACCCTCCATAGATAACTTTCTAGTGCTTGCAACCCCACCTGATATTAGGCAAATGTCATCGCCTCTTGTATGGTTTGCACTAGCATAGGCCTTAGTCTCATCGATTTTTACAACTGCTGCCCCTGCACCATCACCAAAAAGTACACATGTGGATCTATCTTTAAAATCTAAAATCTTACTGAATTCCTCTGCTCCCACAACTAAGGCATATCTATCTTTTCCCTTAGTTAGTAACATGTCGTGGGCTACATTTAGAGAATATATAAAGCCTGAACAAGCTGCACTTAAATCAAAGGACATGCAATTTTCTGATAGGCCTAATTCCTTAGCTACCATACAAGCAGTAGCAGGGAAAGCATACTTTGGAGTTGCTGTGGCTACTATGCAAATGTCGATTTTATTCAAATCTATTTCTGAATCCTCTAGAGCTTCCCTAGCCGCTGCAACAGCAAGACCTAACTGATCTTCTTCTCCCTTATATCTATCTTCTAAGTTACAAAGTCGTCTTTCTTTAATACCTGTTCTTGTGCTTATCCATTCATCTGATGTATCTAAAAATTCGCTGAAATCATCATTTGAAAATGTCTTTATAGGTAAGGCCTTACCTAAACCTACAATACTTAATCCGCCCATTTTAATACCTCACCATTAGTTGTTTCCTTTGGCGCTCTCTCGCCTTCAATATGACGATATTTTTCATATCTTTTTTGAACTAAATCTTCTTTGTCCATTTTCTTCAAAGAACTAAGTTCCTTTTCTAGCTTGTCATCAAGCTCTTCTATCATCATCTTGAAGCCATCTTCACTAGTAATAGGCTTAACCTCGCTTATAACATCATCAACGATTCCATACTTCTTAAGGCTATCTGCTGTAATATTCATTACCTCGCAGGCTTCCTTAACTCTCTTACTATCTTTCCATAAAATGGATGCGAAACCTTCTGGTGAAAGTACTGCATAAATTGCATTCTCTAACATCCAAATTCTGTCTGAAACGCCAATTGCAAGGGCGCCACCGCTACTTCCCTCACCAGTTACAATACTAATAATAGGTACTTTTAAATTGCTCATCTTAGCAATATTTGTTGCAATTGCAATTGACTGACCATTCTCCTCAGCTTCCATTCCAGGATATGCTCCAGGAGTATCTATAAATGTAATTACAGGTCTGTTAAACTTCTCCGCTTGTTTCATTAAACGAAGAGCTTTTCTATAACCTTCTGGACTTGTCATACCAAAATTGTACTTTACATTTTCATCAAGATTCTTACCCTTTCTGTGGCCAATTACTGTTACTGGCATGCCATGAAAACTAGCAATTCCACCAAGTAGGGATAAATCTTCTTTTCCAAGTCTATCTCCAGAAAGCTCTATAAAATCATCAAATAGCGCATCAATGTAATCCGTTACCTTTGGTCTATCCTTATGTCTAGCTGTCTGAACTCTTTGGTATGCGCTTATTTCCTTCTTCTTCTCCTTCATAAAGTCTCCTTTTTACAATTCCTTGCATCCGTGTAACTTCAAAATCTTATAAAGTGTCTCTTTCATCTCTTCCAAAGGAACAATCTTATCTACAAGACCGTGATCCTTTTGGAATTCAGATCTTTGGAAACCAGCTGGGAGCTTCTGCTTAATTGTCTGTTCAATTACTCTTGGACCAGCAAAGCCAATTAATGCATTTGGCTCAGCTAAAATAATATCTCCAAGAGTTGCAAAACTTGCACTAACTCCGCCTGTGGTTGGATGTGTAAGAACTGAGATGTAGAGGCCTCCATTTTCCTTAAACTTCTCAACTGCCGCACTTGTTTTAGCCATCTGCATTAAAGAAAACATACCTTCCTGCATTCTTGCGCCACCGCTGGCTGAGAAAATAATAAGTGGAAGATTTAGGCTATCTGCTAACTCGCAAGCAAGTGTTACCTTTTCACCAACTACAGTTCCCATACTTCCCATCATGAAGCCCTTATTTAGCTCAACGCCAATAAAGTCGATTCCATTAATCTTTCCGCGGCCCACTAAAGCTGCGTCGTTAGAACCTGAGTTTTTATAACCCTCTTCTAACTTTTCTTCATATTCAGGGAATTCTAGTGGATTATTAAACTTAAAGTCTCCATACATTTCTGAAAATGTACCTGCATCGGATACGAAACGAAGTCGTCTTCCAGTCATAGATAGCATTTTATTCTTTGTACGAAGCTTTCTATAAGCTAATAAAACCTGTCTTTTATTGCTAAACATATTCATGTTAAAAGCTTCCTTTCTTCATTACTGAGCTTCTTTTCTGCTTTCCTTGCCCCACTTAATAATTCCTTCGCAATTCTTTTCAAGGAAGGAAGTATCAATTCGGCCCATGATGTATTCTGGGTTATACATAAGCAAATATAAGAAGTCGATGTTTGTATCTATACCCTCACATGTAAGCTCTTCAAGAGCTACTCTCATTTTTCTAATAGCCTCAAGTCTTGAAGGTGCATTTACAATAACCTTAGCAATCATTGAATCATACCAAGGACTTACCATTGCGCCTGAGTACATAGCACTTTCAACTCTAACTCCTGCACCACCTGGTAAATGAAGAAAATCAATTTTACCTGGATTTGGAGCGAAATCCTTTTCAGGATTTTCAGCATTAATACGACATTCAATAGCATAACCATGAGTCTTAATGTCGCTTTGCTTAAAGGAAAGTGGAAGACCTGCTGCCACTCTAATTTGTTCTTTTACAAGGTCAACTCCTGTAACCATCTCAGTTACTGGATGTTCCACCTGAATTCTTGTGTTCATTTCAATGAAATAGAAGTTCTTATCGTGATCAACTACAAATTCCACAGTACCAACTGAGGAGTAGTTAACTGCCATAGCTGCCTTAATGGCTGCCTTTTGCATTGCTGCTCTTTGCTTTTCATTAAGGATTGAAGCCGGTGCTTCCTCGATTAACTTCTGATTTCTTCTCTGCATTGAACAATCACGTTCTCCAAGAGAAACAATATGTCCATGTTCATCGCCAATGATCTGGAATTCTACGTGATGAGGATTTAAAATGAGTTTCTCAATATACATTGAATCATCACCGAAAGCAGATAAAGCCTCAGCTTTTGCGCTTTCAAAAGCATTAGCAAGTTCTGACATATCATAAGCTCTTCTCATTCCTCGACCACCGCCACCAGCAGAGGCTTTAATAAGAATTGGGAAACCAATCTTTAAGGCAATTTCCTTAGCCTCTTCAAGGCTATTTACTAGACCATCTGAACCTGGAACTACAGGAACGCCCTTAGATTTCATAAGACTTCTAGCTGTAGATTTCTCACCCATATTTCTAATCATCTCACTACTAGGTCCAATAAATTTAATTCCTGCATCTTCACATTTTTTTGCAAAGTCAGGATTCTCTGATAAAAATCCATATCCTGGATGAATAGCATCACATTTATAACTAATAGCTGCTTGAATTAATGCATCCTGATTAAGGTAAGACTTTGTTGGGGATGCAGGTCCAATACAGACGCTAACAGGTGAAAAAGTAACTGGTAATGTGTTTGCATCTTCGCTCGAATAAGCAACTACTGTTTCAATACCCATTTCCTGACAGCAACGAAGTATTCTCATTCCTATCTCGCCACGATTGGCAATTAACAATCTCTTAAACATATTAACTCCTGTCCATACTCTACAAATGTTTCATCAGAAACATTAATTTTCTCAACTACACCATCTCTTGGAGCTAGAAGTTCATTCATAACCTTCATAGCTTCAATAAGTCCTAGTACATCGCCCTTCTTAACTGTGTCCCCTTCCTTAACGAAGTTTGGTTCACCTGGCTTACTAGCACTATAAAAGATTCCTGAAACTGGAGCTGTAACATAGCTACCTTCTAACTTAGTCTCCTCTTTTACGGCTTCCTTAGGAGCTTCTACAGACTCATTTGCTGCAACTACATTTGATTCTGTGTTTACTGCAACTTCCTGTGGCTTAACTGCTACTAAGTCTTTATTTATATAATCAACTGCACTTGCACCAATATTCTTCTTAAAAACAAAACTAACTTTATTGTCATTTACTGACATTTCACTTAAGGAACTCTTTTCGAACTTGTCCATAAGTCTCTCTATATCTTGTATTTCTAAACTCATACCCTTATCAACACTAAATAGCATTATTTAGTCCCTTTCCTTAAAAATTAACGGGGCTTGTTAAATAACAAGCCCCTTCTTAAAGAACATCAGCCATTAGAGTTTTGCTTGAGCAAAATCGGGCTGACGCTACATCGTAACCGCTTAAGCGGTTACGACATTGCCTTAGGCTGCCTTATTAGCATCGATATAATTTACGATAGCTTCAACAGTTGTTAAGTTAGGAATTTCTTCGTCTGGAATTGTTACGTTGCACTTCTCATCGATAGCCATTACTAATTCCATAACGTCTAATGAATCAATACCTAAGTCATTGATTAAATCGCTTTCTAACTTAATCTCGTCTGCATCAAGGCTTAATGTGTCTACAATAATTTCTTTTACGTTTTCAAATGTTGTCATAATAATTACTCCCTTTACTGTTTGATTTTTTTGTTTACAAATTGTTTAACTGAAAACGTTATGACTATAAAACAATTAAATTTTTTTGTCAAGCTAGTTTGAATATCAAAACAGTATACGTATAAATCCTTTAAAACCTAGTTTTTTAAACCACTTCTCAGCGTGGGTTTCCAATCTCGCTCCAGCACTTATTTTGATAGTCAAATAGTTGTATACAATCTATTTATTTTTTTATACAATTTCCTTATGAATTAAAAATATTAGAAAAGAGCAAAAAAAATAAACCCGTTTAAACTTTTTAACTAGTCCTTCAAAAGAGTTTAAATCAGGTTTATTATTTAGTAGTTGATTCTCATCATAAAACTAGCTGCCCCTAAAGGCAGCTAGCCAAGAAATTTTCTATTGTAAGTTTTTTTTGTAATATTACCCTTGTAACATTAACTTGTATGTTTATTTTTGATCTATATTTGATTAGTCAATTGCAATGTACTTCTTCTCTTCAACCTTCTTAGTTTCAAGCTTCTTAGGTACAATTACATTTAAGACTCCATCCTTGAAGGATGCCTTAATATCATCATCCTTAATTTCATTTCCGACATAGTAGCTTCTGCAAACCTGTCCAGAATATCTTTCTCTTCTTATGAAGTTGCCATCCTTATCTTTCTTTTCATCATCTGATTCTCTAGATGCCTCAATGCTTAAGTATCCATCGTTTAGAGAAATCTTGACGTCGTTTTTATCATATCCTGGTAAATCGATTGCAAGATCATAGCTTGTCTCTGTCTCTTTTACATCTGTGTTAAGATGTCCAAGACAAGGGCTTACATAGCCAGAGAATAAAGCTGGTGTCTTATCCATGAAATCATCAAATAAATCATCAAACATACCATTTCTAACTAATAATGAATTTAACATACTCAATTCCTCCTTAATCTTCAAGAGCTATTTTTTAACTTCTGTTCTTATCCTCTTGACAATTATGTTATAACACCTGTTAGCACTCACGTCAATAGAGTGCTAACAAAACATTTTATAAACTTTATTAAGAAAAAATTAAGCCTGCCCTCGAAATTACTCGAAAGGCAGGCTATTACTGAATTTGTAATGCATAGTTAATTCTGTTTTGTTAGTTTAGTATTATCTATTACTATTCTTATATTTTATATTTATCTTTTATATTACTCGTTCTTACCCTCTAAGAGCTTTGTACAAAGGGCTGCAAGAGCTGCACCAATAAGTGGAGCCACAATAAATACCCAAACGCACTTAATAGGATCTGAGTTACCATCGATTGCTGCTACAATAGCTGGGCCTAAGCTTCTAGCTGGGTTTACAGATGTACCTGTAAGGCCGATGCCTAGGATATGAACTAATGTAAGTGTTAAACCGATTACAAGACCAGCTACATTACCATGCTTAGCCTTCTTTGATGTAACGCCAAGAATTGCCATTACGAAAATGTATGTAAGAACAATTTCAACGATCATAGCAGTTGCATAGTTGTCGCCAACACCCGATACGCCATTGCTTCCATAACCCCCAGTCATGTCCACAAGCTTACCTGTGTTAAATATAAATGCAAGAATACCTGCACCTGCAAGTGCACCTAAAATTTGAGCACAAACGTATGAGCAGAAATCCTTAATAGATAAATCTCCCTTAATTAAGAAAGCAAAAGAAACTGCTGGGTTTACATGGCAACCTGAAATGTTACCAATTGAGTAAGCCATAGCTACAATTGAAAGGCCGAAGGCAAGAGCTGTTAAAATGTAACCTCCACCCATTACAGCGTTACAGCCAACAAGCATAGCAGTTCCACAACCTAGTGTCACAAGTACACATGTACCGATTAATTCGGCAATAAATTTTTTCATACTTATCCCTCCGTATAATCTTTTTAGAAATAATTATTTAGTTTTAGATAACACTAGGTTAAGTATAGCATTTATATTTTTAGAAATAAACATTTATTTTAAACTATCGTAAAATTCATCCATTGGAATAGGCCTTGAATAATAATATCCCTGAATTACATCACAGCCTAAGCGAGTCAAGAGATTTAGCTGTTCCTTGGTCTCAACCCCCTCTGCAATAACAGTCATTCTAAGGGATTTTAAAAGCTTAATTATACCCTCTAAAATTATTAGTCCGCTTTCTTTATTTGAATCTTCCTTAACAAAATTCATATCAAGCTTTACCACATCAATGGAGATTTTCTGCAGCATATTAAGGGATGAATAACCGCTTCCAAAGTCATCAATCTCCACTAAGAAGCCGTTTCGCCTTAGATCCTTTACAACTCTAATTAACTTCTCGTCTGAAGCAATGGCACTTTCCGTAATCTCAAGTCTAATTAGGTCATGAGGAATATTATATTTCTTTGTTAGTATGCAAAATGCATTGTTAACATTTATCTTATCAAAGTCCTTGCAAGAAACGTTAACTGCAATTGGCACTACTTCTGACTTGTTGTCGATACATTTTCTTAAAAATCTACAAGCCTCTTCCCAAACGTAATAGTCCATCTCAGTTATATAACCATTCTTTTCTAAGATTGGCACAAAATCATAAGGAATCGAAATACCGCTTTTCCTCTTTAAACGAACCAAAGCCTCAGCCCCCACTAAATTGCCAGTTTTGCAATCGTATTGAGGCTGCATATAAACTAGGAACTTGCGCTCCCTAATATACATGGCGAAGTGCTTTAAAATGTGCTGCTCCTTTATTAGGTTTTCCTTCATAACCTCGTTATAAAAGCAAACCTTCTTTTCAAGTCCATCGTGCTCAAGGGCCATTCTAGCTCGCTCGCACATAGTTGGCACATCTATTTCTTCCTTATCACTAATCTGATAAATTCCAAAGACGTTGTGAACCACAAGGTCATAATCATCCTTCTTTATCTGAATCCAGGAATGCTTCTTAATTAAGTCCACATCTAGTCTGTCATCTGGCATACAAAGTGCAAAGTGATCTGCCTCTAGCCTGCCAATTACCGTATTAGTTTGTGGGAAGTTCTTTAAAATCTCAGCAATTGAGAGTAAAACTTCATTACCCACATCTTGTCCGTAATTTTCATTAATTAATTTAAAGTCCTTTATATCAGAATAAATAATATCAAATTTAATATCCGGATGATTCTCAATTAATTCCTCCGTATATCTATAGAAGGCAGATTTATTGTAGAAGTCTGTGATTTCATCGTGTTCAGCAATATATTTTTGCTTTCTAAAAAGTAATTCTTGGCAGGTGAAATCATTGAAAATCAAAAAGCAGCCCACATAAGATTTCTCTTTAAAAACCCTACCGTAATTGCAATTATATTTTCTTTCCTCATCATTTACCTTTAAATTTATGGCCTTTACAAAAGATTCGCTTAAATCCTCAAGGCCTGATAGGTGCCTATTGCTACTTATGTTAGTCAAATGGCAATTATCCGGATCAATATCAAGCAATTCTAATAGGTCTTTGCCGTTGTCATTAGTCAAATCAAGACGTCCTTTTTCATCAAAAACAAGAACTGCATCAAGAGATGATTGAATTAAGTTTTCCATAATAGCACATCTATTATTGTAATTATCCATAATTTTCTACCTCATCGTCTTCGTAAAATGCATCATCTAGCCTTTCACCAGAATGATAAGAGAAGTTCCCTATTTCTTTGAAAAATTCGTACTCCCTATTCCATTTTTCTTCTTCTCCGTACAATTCGCCACGGGTTGCATAATTAAAGCATCTAAGTATCTCTGCGGCTCTTTTAATGCCCATCTCCATCTTTTCATTAAAGAGCTTGTAGTCTTCTTTTGTGTAACCATAAAGGTTGTTATTTACATAAAGGGCTGAATGAAAATTGTGTCTATAAATTACATTTTCAAAAGCCTCAAAAAAATTCTCCTTAATCTTAAACTTATCGTTAAAGTGATTCCTTACAAAAGCATAGGAAAAATACATCATATAGACGGAAAGTAGATTTATCTTTCTTGCATGGTAGGTCCTGCTTACTGCCCTATTAAAGACGCGCATAACCACTTTCTTTTCCATGCCCCAAAGCCTTGTAAGCTGCATTATCTTTACATCTGTCACTTCACGTTTTAAATAATCTCTTACGACATAATTATCCATTGCGGCTTCATATCGAAAATGTTTTCCCAGAGATTTCATCTTTGTATCCTCCTCACACAAACTGTAAACGAGAGGATGAGCGACTGTATCAAGGGCGTAGTGGCCAAGAAAGCCAGCATAGTAAGCAAGGGCTATTCTTCTACTTTCTCCCTTTAATTTCACGCACTCTTTATATAAATTTCTAAGAAAAAGACCGCATTTTTCCTCATGCATAATGCTACCCAAACTTCTCTTTCCAAAGGTTACATTAAAGAAAACGAAATCCGGGCCCTCAAGTCCAAAGCAGTATGCATGTCTGTGGTCTGATATACATTTTTTCAAATATGATATTGGAATTGACTCATAAGCTTTTACCCCACATGTATAGTGAGAAAAATAAGCTGGCATCTAGTCACCTCCTAATATTGCCACTTTTGTAAAGCGGACATTCGGAATCCGCTTCGCTACTTCCTCATGAACGCAGTGGCACTGCGTTCAAGTCCCATAAAGATCCCTAGTTTTGAAATCCTTTTCTGCCTTGATAATAAATTCTTTTAGTGTCTTAGTATAATTTTTTCTATCCACATAGTAACTAAGACAATGATTTGCACCGTCAATTAGTAGCAACGAAGTGTCCTGATTACTTTCGTTGTAGTTTTCTATTGACATGCCAAAGGGGACAAATTCATCTTCTTTTCCATGGATTAATAGTAATGGTGTTGTATTATTTTTCATAGCGTCTGCCACACTAAATGATTTTAATCCCACACCTATTCTTCTACGCACCATTAGATTTAAGACATCCATAAATGGATGTTCCGGTACATGGGCTATATTCCAGCCTGTATAAGCAATAATGTCATAAGGCGAACTAAAGCCACAATCAGCAATAATCCCTGCTACATTAATTGGTAATCCATCGGTTCCTGATGCCATAAGTACAGTACTTGCCCCCATTGACACGCCATACAAGAATATCTTCTCGGGCCTATACATTTTATTTAACCAGTTACACCAACTAACACAATCAAGTCTTTCAAAAAGTCCATAAGTTGTGTATTTGCCTTGACTAAATCCGTGTGCTCTTTGATCTATTAGAAGCATGTTGCAGCCATTTTTATAAAACCACTTAGAAATACCTGCTAAATCACGTTCCCAGCTTCCTCTCCATCCATGACACATTACAATAGTTCTCTTCGCATTTGGTGCTTCCACATAGTAGCCAGACAATTTCAAGCCATCAAAGCTGTTAATGGTGCCCACTGGTACTGCGTGGCATTTTAACCAAATTCTCCCCTCTTCTATTTCCTCTTCCCAAGGAGAGCCCTTTCCAAGTCTAGGGAACTTTTCTAGCGTCTTTCTCTCAAAAGCTACATTAAAAAAATACCTAGTGGCTCCATATAATCCTAAAGCTACAGAAGCAGAAGCTCCAATTAAAACTTGTTTATAAGTCTTCATTTTAAGCCTCCACCTTACGTTTATTTTGTTATGTCCTCACGATTAGAATACTACTAATAATATAACAAATATATCTGAAAAAGTCCACCTGTATAAGTTCCTACAAATAAAGCCACGCCCTCTAATCCCTTAAAAGGACTAGAAAAACGTGGCTTTTCTCCATCTATAAAATTTTAAATATAATCCTATAATCTTGTTGTATACTTTTCAAGGTCAATTACCTGAGTTGCAAGACCCTCATAGAATTCTGGCTCATGACAAACCATAAGCACTGAACCCTTATATTCCTTAAGAGCACGCTTTAACTCATTCTTAGCGTCCTGGTCTAAATGGTTTGTAGGCTCATCAAGTACAAGTAAATTAGACTCTCTATTAATAATCTTACAAAGTCTAACCTTAGCCTGCTCACCACCGGATAAAACTCTTACCTTACTTTCGATGTGCTTAGTTGTAAGTCCACACTTAGCAAGGGCTGAACGCACCTCGTACTGAGTAAAACCTGGGAACTCCTCCCAAATCTCTTCAATACAAGTTGTTTCAATATCCGGTCTTGTCTCCTGCTCAAAGTATCCAATCTCTAAATAATCTCCAAGCTCAACACTACCTGAAATAGGCTTAATCTGGCCTAAAATGCTCTTTAAAAGTGTTGTCTTACCAATTCCGTTTACGCCTCGAATTGTAGCGATATGACCGCGTTCCATCTCAATATTAATAGGCTTTGAAAGTGGCTCATCATATCCAATTACAAGGTCATGAGTTTGGAAAATATATCTAGAAGGTGTACGTGCCACCTTAAAGTTAAATTCTGGCTTAGGAGCTTCCTTTTCAAGCTCAATAATATCCATGTTATCAAGCTTTTTCTGACGGGACATAGCCATATTTCTTGTAGAAACTCTAGCCTTATTCCTAGCAACGAAATCCTTAAGGTCAGCAATTTCCTGCTGCTGCTTATTATATGCAGCCTCAAGCTGAGACTTCTTCATCTCGTAAACTTCCATAAACTTGTCGTAATCGCCCACATATCTGTTAAGCTGTCTGCCATCCACATGATAAATAAGATTTACAACCTTATTAAGGAATGGAATATCATGGGAAATAAGAATAAATGCATTCTCATATTCCTCTAAGTATCTTGTAAGCCAAGCAATGTGTTCCTGATCTAGATAGTTTGTAGGTTCATCAAGAAGTAAAATATCTGGCTTTGCAAGAAGTAACTTACCAAGTAAAACCTTAGTTCTTTGACCACCAGAAAGCTCTGTAACATCCTTATCAAGTCCAAGCTCTAAAAGGCCTAGAGCTCTTGCAACTTCTTCTACCTTAGAATCAATTAAGTAAAAATCTCTGTTAGTTAAGACATCCTGAATAGTACCAAGCTCTTCCATGTACTGTTCCATCTCTTCTTCACTAGCATCACCCATCTTAGCGCAGATGTCATTCATATGATTCTCAAGTTCAAAAAGATCATCAAAAGCCATCTTTAAAACTGCCTCAATAGTCATGCCCTTCTCAAGGACTGCATGCTGGTCAAGATAACCAACCTTCACATTCTTAGCCCATTCAATCTTACCTTCATCAGGCATGAGCTTACCTGTAATTATATTCATAAATGTTGACTTACCGGCACCATTATTACCAACATAGCCAACATGTTCTCCCTTATTCAATTTAAAAGATACATCTTCAAAAATTGCTCTATCACCAAATCCATGGGATAAATGCTCTACTGTTAAAATACTCATAAATACTCCTTTTTAATTAGCGTAGCCGTAAAATTATATCATATTAGAAAATTTGTCTCAATCTTAATTTAGTGATAAAAATAAAAATGCACGAGGGACAAAAGTCCTTCGTGCATTCCTGTTAGGGTGCAACACCCTAACGTGGGAATGTTTCCATTCTCCGATATGTAGTAAATGTGTCTTGTAAGCTTAGGAAAAAGTTTCTTAATCTCCTTACTAAGAAACTATTAGCTTAAAAAAAACGGGATTCTTCTTCCCCTCTACCGTTATGAGGAAGGAAAATGATTTATTAATTACTGCTCATATTACGTTTACCTTCAATAAATCCCTCACCAAAAACCTCACTGGTCTCAGTGATCATTATGAAGGCATGAGGATCTGCTTTATGAGCCAAATCAGTAACCGCATAAGTCTGATTCTTTGAACATGCACACAACACAACGTCTCTATCATCACCGGTATAACTACCTATGGCTTTGATGATGGTAGATCCACGATCTGTCATGGAACCTATCATGTCCGTTAGCTCTTTACTACGAACAGTAATTATTATTATCAACTTACCTGCTCCCATACCGTAAAGGATCTTGTCCATTACGATGGAACAAGTAAATGCTGATATCAAACCGTAAAGTACTGAATCAATGTCCTTATAGATGAGACCACCTGCTGCAATGACAATGAAGTCAGTAACTATTGTTACGAAGCCAAAACTAAAATATGGCTTCTTTACCTTGACTGTCATAATGAGGAAATCCATTCCTCCTGAACTTGAACCTCTCATATAAAAGAGTGCCATTGATGCACCAAGGCAAACTCCTGAGAATAACGAAGCTGTTATTCTGCTTCCTGTATAAAGAGGTGTCATTGGGGCAATGACATCAAGGAAGATAGTACAAAAAATAAGTGTCTTAGCTGTCTTAAATAAGAACTTCTTACCGACAACCTTATAACTTAGAATTACCAGCGGTATGTTAAATATCAAAGTAAAGATACCAACTGGAACCGAATACAAATAATTAAAGATTAAAGCAACACCTGATACACCGCCTGGTGTGAAATCACCCATCTTTGCAAATGTGTAATAACCAACCGCGTATAAAAAGCCGCCCAGAATATCAAATAGGATATCCACAAGTGTACTACCGATTCTTTTTTCTAGTTTCTGCATATATGCCCCTCCACAAAAATAAAAATAGTTAAAACTACAACTACCGCGTGAGCCAATACTCAACGATTATTTTTTGGGGAGCGTTTCTGCAATCCTGCCAAAAAAGTTATCACGCTTTCTTAACAAGCTCGGGAAAAAGGACAAAAAAAATAAGCGCTCTTCCCTTCGCCTAAGCTATTATAACACCCGTGCAATATTTTGTCACTAATGTTTTTTTATTCATACTATGCAGTATTTATGCATATTTATACATAATATTCACGCTGTGAGAACGGTTCCATAAATGCACATTTTAAGGCATTTGTTGTCATAAATCGTCAAGCATATTAAATTTTTAAAAAGAATATTTTTATTAAAATATTCACTCTATTTTGCTATCACTTTATTGCAAAAAAGTACGCATTTTGGCGCATTAAAGCGATAACTTTATGGGTTATTCCTGCCCCTGTATTTGGATGCATAGATGAATAAAATACATCAATAATGAATAAAAATACCAAGGCAATCAAAATTATTGACAGAATTCTAGAATCCATCTTTTTTAGATGTCCTTCTATATATGGTATAAGCCAGTAAACAACGGCACATCCCCCAATTCCAAATACAATTAAGCCCTCAAGACAGATTCTTCCGTTTAGATTTAAATAGTAACCATTATATGACCACCATCTAAGTCCTGTGGCAAGTTCCATCAAATATGAGGTTGTGTACTCGATTATTCCGCTTATTATGACTATAAAGATAAACTCTCTTAATGGTTTAGCCCTAAATCTGTAGCCTAAAGTAATGGAAACTACAGCTCCAACTCCATAAATTGGAATCCACGGACCGTTTAGTGCGCCTCTATTTACAAAGCTTCCTTTTTGAATCAAATGTAACATTCCCTCCCAGGTCCAGCCAACAAAGCAGCCAATAAAGAAGATAGATACAATTGAAAACATAGAATACATGCGCATGTAATCTGCCTTCATTCGTCTTTCCTTATATGGAAGGCTTGATAATCTCTCTGGGTAGATTTCTCCATTTTTAATCTTGTTATAGTCATCAACCGCAGCAAAAGTAAGTCTTAGACTCTGCTTTAGGCGGTTATATCTTGAATTTCTAAAGCTAAGGCCTAGATTATCCTCAAACCACTTAAAGATTCCCGTACTTTCCTTATAATCGTTTTCATCAAAGGACTCACCCCTTTGCTTTCTTAAATTATCAATGGCGCTAGCAAGCCAAAGATCCGCATCTAAGTCGTAATCCTCACCATCTACGCCCTTGTTGTACTCTAGCACCAAATCGTTATATTTTTCATTAATCAAGGCTGCATCAGCAATCTCGTATAGGTAAACGTCGTTTAATAACGATACATTTTCAAGACCCTTCTCATAAGCTAGGCCTCGCAAATACACATAATATTCGCTAACTGTGGCAATCTTATAGGCATTTACAAAAAGAAGGCCTAGGGCTCCTAAAGTAAAAGACGAAAGCACATACCACAAAATAAAAGACATATCTAGTTTAAAAGCTTCCCACTTGTGGCCTCGCATCATATCTCTTGAAAGCTTAAGTGCCTGTCTTGGCTTAATTGCTGGATTTTCAGCCAAAATGTAGGAAAGCATCTTGTATCTATAATAACTAATTGGAAGGCCCACAATAGTAAAGGTCCATAAAAATAGATATAGGGCCCTTAAAGCCTGCGAAATAGCTACGTTTAACAAGCATTTGTTATAAAAAAGATACACGAACTTTTGATAATCCACCTTCTTATAGGTTCTAGCTTCTAGAAAGACTCGTCTAAAGCTCACAGAAAAAGGATTTGTAATCAAAAACCATATTAAAAAATACAGTATCATAAAAATAACAACAAAGATTCTTATGGCTATTTTTTCTGAACTTACAAAGGAATTAATGGACTGTAATACTCTATAAAAAAGCAGACCATCACTTGTTCCGTTAATTAACTGAGCAAGAAAACCCTTATTCCTTGCAAAACTTGTACCAGAACTAGCCTCCTTACTGTATTCAATTTCCTCATTTATGATATCTATAAATTTGTCCGGCTCCATGACCGTTGAAACCTGGACCACCTGTGTAACTTCACCCAACAATCTCCTAGGGGAAACCTTTGAACTGTTAATAAAGGAGCTTGAAAAATCTACTCCTAAAAAAGAGGCCATTAAACAAGCAAATATCAAAATAAAATAATGTTTTCTTAAAACTTTTCTAGCCGATTTTTTTAATTCTTTTCTACTCATATGCATATTCCTTTAAGTTTTCTAGTGTTGTATCTGTAAAGTTTCCACTTTCTAGATATATATATAACCTAACATTTAAAACTAATTATGTAAATATAGGACATACATTATAAGATTTCTAGTAGGCCTTTTGCATCCACATTAAGGCTATATTCCTTAACCTTTTCAAACTTTTCCCTCTCGTTTCCTGGAATTTCATAATCAAGTAAATGTTTCATAATCTGATCCACATTTCTAAAATCTCCAATTTCTGCATATTCCTTAATGGCCAAATAAGCTTCAGAGAGCTGTTCTTTTGATATAAGCTCCTTTTTATTGTCATCCTTTAAAGGGCTTAATACATTTTCTAAATCTGCCTTTAATCTCGTAAGTAAAACACATAAGGCGTCATATTCCATATCAAGATTTTTGTAATTTTTGGACTTGCACAAATCCTCTATATGTGCCGCCTGTCCTGAGATTTCAAGGGCTCCAATAAGTTTTAGAGAGCTCTTTAGGCCATGAACTAGAATCTCTAAATTTACATAATCCTCTGCCTTATAATAACTCTCTAATTTTTCTAAATTGTTAGGAAGTGTGGAATTTATAGTAATTATGCTATTTATAAGTGTATTTCTTGTCATGCAGTTTCTAAGAGCCTGCTCATAATCGATATAACTAATATCGCCAAAGAGGCTTAAAATCTGGCTATCGCTATCATTTTCAAAGCTATAAAAATCCCATGTAGCAAAAAGATCTGAACCAGATTTAGCATCATTAGTAAAAGCAGATTCTAGGCTAGAGTCAGCTAAATCGTTATTATCAATCTTATCTTCTGGCAGATACTTTATAAGTAGCCTCTCTAATTCCTCGTAAAAAACCGGCTTTGCTAAATAATCCGTAAAGCCTTTTTCTATGTAAATGTCACGCACTCCGTTAAATACATTAGCCGTCAAAACAATGACAGGTGAATTAAAAGATAAGGACTCCTTATCCTCTCTTAGTTTTTTAAGAGTTTCCTCTCCATCCATCTTTGGCATTCTGTGATCTAGAAATATAATGTCGTATTTTTTCAATTTTGCTTTTTCAAGTGCCTCTTCTCCACTAAGGGCAATATCAAGCTTTACATGGCTTCGTGAAAGTAGTCCCTTTACTACATTTGCATTAACCTCCACATCATCCACCACTAATATGTTAGCCTTACTAGCCCTAAAAGCCTTCTTATACTTATTAATTTTACAAAGGGAATCCTCATAGTTTTTAACCACATCCCCGCACTCAAGCCAGCCAACAATTAGTTGCTTTAAGCTAAAGGCAAAGGTAGTTCCAAGACCGTAAACCGACTCTATCTCAAGCTTTGAGCCCATCATCTCAAGTAATCTACTAGTAAGACTAAGGCCAAGCCCCATGCCCTCAATGCTGCTATTATTGATTTCATCAAGACGCGTAAAAGCATTGTTTAGCTTATATAAGTCTTCCTTTTTGATGCCCACTCCGGAATCTGAAATAATTACATATAGCTCTACATTTTCAGAATCCAACTTCTTAAAATCTATGCGAAGGCTGACGCTGCCTTCCTTTGTGTACTTTATAGAATTAGTAAGTAGGTTAAGTAGGCACTCCTTGATTCTTACCACATCCCCGTACATTCTAAGGGGAATCTCAGGGTTTATGTGAATATCAAAGCACAAGCCCTTAGCCTTGGCCTTCTCATAGGTCAAGGAGAGCACCTCATTTATTAAATTATCAAAGCGATATTGGATTAGATTTATCTTTAAATCTCCTGATTCAAGCCTGCTATAATCAAGAATTTCATCCACTAGGCCAAGTAGCGCCTTTGAAGAATCCTCGATATTTTTAGCGTGGGATATGATTGTCTTATCCTTGCTCTCCCTAATTATCATTTCATTCATGCCAAGAATAGCGTTTATAGGCGTTCTAATTTCATGAGACATGTGAGTTAGAAAACTAGACTTTGCCTCATTTAGCGCCTTTTCCTTTATAATTTCTTCTTCTCTTTTTAGCTTCTCTTTAGTATGTCTATTTTTTACAATTATTCTGATTAATAAAAATGTCTCGCAGATTAGAATTAACAGCAAAACCATAAATCCAATCCCCATAGGCACCTACTTTCTGCTATCTAAAAAATCGTCGATGCTAAGAATTAACTTGTCTGGCTCCATGGATTTTAATAGATACTTTACTGGGTGCAAACTTAGGACATTCATAACCACGTCTTTTTCTGAATTTCCAGTTAAAAACATAATTGGAATGTCTCTTGTTGAAGGCTCGTCTTGTAGCATTTGGAAAACTTGAGTGCCATCTACCACTGGCATACTCACATCTAGAATAATTAAGTCCACCTTTTTCTTAGTTAGAAACATAATGGCATTCATGGCAGAATTAGCCATGTAAACCTTATATTTTACCGATAGGAAGTCGCTTAGGGCACGCAAAGAAGAAGGGTCATCGTCCACAATGAGAATTGATTTCTCCTGCTCGACCTCCTCCTGCTTTAAAACCATCAGCGAAAAATATTTGTACATACCAGACATATCCACCGGTTTTTCAAAGGCATGCTTAATTAAATGCTCTGGAATATATCTGTGCACGTCCCTAATTTCACTATCTGAGGCAATCAAATAAAGCATAACATCATTTGATATTACTGCCTTTTTTATATATTCGAAAATCTTTACATAATCCGTTACTTCGTTCTCAATATACAAGAGCCAAATCTTAGATTCCGACTCTTTTCCCATAATATAAGCAATATCTGAATTCACTGAGATAATATTAAAGCCCTGCTCTTCAAGTCCCTTCTTTATAGAACCATAAACAAAGCCCTTATCATTACCTATAAAGACTATTTTTTCATGCATACATTTCTCCATTAATCTTCAATTGTTCACAGTTGAAATATTAATTATATTATAGCAAATGTAACTAGATATTGCAAAATTTTATAATAATTTCGCTATATTTATGTTCTCACCTTTAATTAGAGCTTCGCCACAATCTTCAAATCTAGAATTTGTAATATTTACATTGGAGATTGTATCCATGCGGCCTTCTAATGGCTCGATCTTTACTGAATGCTTAGCACCAACGCAGTTTACATTGTTGATATTGATATTCTTAAAGAATGGGATGTCTTCCTCATTTTCCTTAGCAATAGTCTCGTTTCTGTTAAGAGAATTTAAAACATAAGACATAGTCATAATTACGCCTTCGTTTTTAATTCCCACCATGTTTACATTTTCAATATTAATATTCTCAACTACGCCACCACGACCAAGGGCACTCTTCATTCTAACACCTACGTCTGTGCCAAGGAATGTACAGTTATCAACCCAAACATTCTTAATGCCACGGCTCATCTCTGAACCAATTACAAAGCCGCCATGACCTTCGTTTACAAGACAATCATGGATGTAGATATTCTCTGAAGGGCCAGTGATTGTTCTAGCAATAGCATTCTTTCCTGACTTTAAGCAAATGGCATCATCGCCTGTTTCAAATCTAGAATTCTTAACTTCCACATTCTTGCAAGATTCAATATCGATACCATCGCCATTTTGTGCATGATAAGCGTTATTTACGTTAATGCTATCTACTGTAAGGTTTGTACAGAAATATGGATGAATATTCCAAGCAGGCGAATTCTTAAAAGTTACACCCTGAAGTAAGACCTTATCGCAGTGCTTAAGGCTTATTAATACTGGTCTATAAAAATCATAGTAAGGAGTTGCAAGCTTTAAAACTTCGGCATCTTCCTTTCCTTCAAAAGCTAGCTGGATATTATGTGTGTTTCCGTCAAATGCAGTCTTTGTAGGGAACCAAACACCGCCCTCCTTAGTATCAAGAACGCAGTCGCTTTTCTTTAAATTCTCCTGCCATGCTCTAGCAGTAAGCTTAAATTCCTTAATAGGTCTCCATTCATCACCGCTACCATCAATTACTCCATCACCTGTAATAGCGATGTTTATTGCATTAATTGCTGTAATTGGAGATACTGCACGGATACAGTCCTGACCTTCATAATTAGTTACGATTAGAGGATACTCCTCTGGATTTTTAGAAAACTTTAAAATTGCATTTCTTTCTAAATGTAACTCTACTCCACTAAGAAGATTTATAGGTCCTGTAATCCATAAACCCGCTGGAATCACAAGCTTTCCACCGCCATTTTCTGATAAATCCTTAATTACCTTATTAATAACTAAAGCATTGTGCTTACTTGTTTCTAAGTCTGCCTTATTGGCAACTGGCTTATAGTCTAGTAAATTGACTTCCTTTTCCTTAAATACTGGTAATTCTACCTTAAATTCCATCTTCATAAATTCCCTACCTCTTTAATTTCCTTTTATTTTTAATTTTCCTTAAACTTAATAAAGCCTAGATTCTCAAGTGTCTTCATATACTGTGACAATCTTTCATATAAAGGCTCTGCCTTGTCCGCATACTTATCTGCCACAAGAATTCCTATATCGTAAATGCTTCTCTTCCCGTCAATCTGTTGCCATATAAAACTTCCAAGTCCCTCTAGCTTAATCTGACTTGTCTTTGGAGTCTTAAAAAGCTTCTGGGCAATCTTATTGTAGAAGCCTGAATTTATCTGTGTTACATAGACAATCTTACCCTTAACTTCCCACTGTCTATCCTCTGGAATATAAGGGATATTGTCTAGATAATTTTTCTTTTTATCCTCAGCTTTTTTCTTAGCCATCTTAAAATTTCACCACTTTCTTTTATTTGTAAAAGCATCGATTGTTTTACTAGTCACTTTATCTATTGTGACATAATAAATAATGAACCGTCAAGGTAAAAAAATCCCCCTCTATCCTAAGATAGAGAGGGAAAAATAAGTATTATAAACTTAGTATCTTTACCGATTACTTCTTATAGTTTTTCTTATCCCAAATTGAGAACTTGAGCAAGCAAAGAATTAAAATAGCAAAGAATACAATACTACCAATA